>JANWYV010000003.1 GCA_025055075.1 Blastocatellia bacterium | reverse complement strand
GGTTGTCACCCTGGCGATGGAGAAGATCGAGCAACGAATCCAGGAACGCCGTCGCTTCAAGCTGGTGCTTGTGACCCCTGCCCTGTTCGAGCACGGCTGGCGTCCGAGGTGGATTGATGAACGAACGCTCGAGGGCTCTTGTGGGAACGTACGCGTCAAACTCATCGCCGCGGCTCTGGGCAAGCCCCTCGGCATCGGCGGGTTCGATTTGGTCAAACAACACCCCAAACCTGTTCATCGCTTCGTCCCTGCCGGAAGCAGCTATTTTTTCAAGCTCCTGGAGGGCAATGCAGATGGAGTCATTGGGACCTTCCACGAGAAATCTGTCTCCGAAATCCTGGAGACTTTCCCCGAAACCGCTCGGCAGGGTTTCGGGCATTCTGTGATAGGAGCATGGTGACTATGTTCAAGCAAGCTACGTTGATGTTTCTCTACACCGAGACGTCGCTTCATGCCGGCAGCGGCACGAGCCTCGGGGTCGTTGACTTACCCATTCAGCGGGAAAAATACACCGACCTTCCGGTGATTCAGGCCTCCGGCATCAAGGGCGCTGTGCGCGAGTGGTTCGAGTTCAAATTCACCGGGAATGCCGACAACCGCAAGATCGAACTCGCCTTCGGGCCAGACAAGATCGGCTCGGAGGAAAGCGGATTCGCGGCGGCTGTGACGTTCACCGACGCGCGAATTTTGCTTTTCCCCATTCGCTCGCTCAAAGGCATCTTCGCCTATTGCACGTCGCCGACCGTGCTCGAACGATTTCGCCGCGATGCGCAGATCGCAGGCGTCGCGCTCGATTGGACTGTACCGACGCCGTCGAACGATCAAACGGTGCTGGGAGTGGAAAGCGGTTCTGATGTGGCTGCTGGCGGTCAAGTGCTGTTGGAAGAGTACGCTTTCGGGTTTCGTGGCAACGACAAGGTGACGGCCATCGCCAACTGGCTATCCCAGCACGCAGTGCCCGCTGGATCAGAATATGCGTTTTGGAAGAGCAAGATCACGAAGAGCCTGCTCGTGCTTCCCGACAACGCCTTCCGAGATTTCGTCAAGCTATCCACCGAAGTGCAAGCGCGGATCAAGATTGATAATGACAAGCGCACCGTCGTCAAGGGCGGGCTGTTCTACGAAGAGGCGCTGCCGCCGGATTCGCTTCTTTACTCGGTCGTTCTGGCGCACGATCCGGTGAAGGATAATCGAACCGAATTGGCCGATGCCGCCGCTGTGCTCACATTCTTGCGTGGCATTGATGGACAGCGCCTGCAACTCGGCGGCGATGCCACCATCGGTCGCGGCATCGTCAGCGTGAGGTTCTATAGCCAGCAGGAGGAACAATCCGAGCAGCAAAAGGAGGGACAGGGCAATGGCTAGCACTGCGAGTTTTCAACAAACGAAAGAGCAACAGCGGGCCAAAGCAGCATGGGCCGATGTCCAGGCGGTGGATCGAAAATCGGCGGATGTCAAGAGAAAGTATCGCGGCCTCGTGCTGAAACTGCCGGTGATGATTTTGACCAACGGCCTTGGACAAACGCTCGCTTTCCTTAAATCCAAAGGCAAAGGCGACGCCAACGATCCCCATGAGATCGTCTACGCTCACCTTCAGAATTGGCTCTTTCGTGAGATTCACTGGCTCGGCGCCAATCAGCCGACGCTGATTGAGCGAATCTTCAACACGACGAGCGAGACCTATCGCCAGGCGACGACCGAGGCACTCAGTTATCTCCACTGGCTGCGTCGCTTCGCCGAGGCCGTGTTGCCAGAACCTGAGGAGGAGTGAGTATGCCGAACGGGAGAAGAGCAAGAGCGGATGCACAATTAACGGGTGGACCGCCTCCCCCTCGTTTCGCCTTGCCTCAAGATAGCCGGTTGTTGGCAGAAGCCCTTTATCAGCAGGCGCAGAATATCGGGCTCCTCTTCAACAAATTCGTCTGGATTTGGGATGACGAATGGACGCTGGAGGGGAAGTTCAGAGAGGGCAAACGAGAGCGGAGTCTCAAGAGTTGGTTTCTTGAACAGGTCGAAACCATCGCCGGCAACTTCCCGCGCGATGCCTACGCTGCTTGCCTCGACCGGCAAGAACGGATGGTCGAGTCGCTTCGGGAACACGGCTACAAAACCGCGATTTTCGGCAAGCGGGCTGAGGCGCGGATTCTCTCCGGCCTTGGCGGAGCGCATCCGATGGAAGTGGGGTTCGCCTTTCATCCGCTCTACGGTTTTCCATATTTGCCGGGAAGTGGGCTTAAAGGCGTCGCGCGCGCGTGGGCGGAGTTGACTGGCCAGCCGGCGGACAAGATCAAACTCGTCTTCGGCTCCGAGAGCAAGGATGAACGTCAGGCGAAAGAACACCAGCAAGGCGATGTGATCTTTCTCGATGCGTATGCGATCACACCGCCGCGTCTCGAAGTAGACATCTTGAATCCGCACTTTCCCGACTACTATCGAGATCCAAAGAACAATCTTCCCACCGAGTGGCAAAGTCCGAATCCGGTGAATTTCTTGACCATCGGCGTCGGCCAGCGTGATGAGGAGAAACCGATCTTTCGATTTGCGCTCGCAGCTCGCTCGGACGAGGCGTTGCGACTCGCTCAAGAGTGGCTCGAACGTGGGCTTGAGCAGCTCGGCTTCGGCGGCAAGACGGCTAGCGGCTATGGATACTTCGCTGAAGGACGCATCTCGGCGGAAGAACTGGCAAAGCGCCAAGAGGCGGCTTTGGCAAAAGCTCCCTCGCAGAAAGCGCCGACGGTTCAAGCGCCAGCTCCAGCAGCGAAGCCAGCGCTGGAGAAGAAATCGCCGGTTTCCACTCCCTCTGTGCAGCAGAAAGCGGAAGCTTCGCCCAAGCCGCCAAAATCGCCCAAGCCATCTACGCCAGCCGCTCGACCAACTGTGAAACAGGGCGACAAAGTAGACGCCGAGGTCCTCGCTAATGACGGAAGGAAAGTCACCGTCCGCTTGCTCGGCGGACTGAATCAAGAAGTCACGTTTGAGCATCCCTACTATCCTCATGCGCCGGGCAAAAAGGTGAAGGTGAAAGTGATGGCCGTCACGGCGGACGGCAAGGTGACAAAGGTAAGCCCGGCATAAATGAAACGCCTGTGGGAGGTGTGCGATGAAAGCGTTGACGTTTATCGGATTGGGAAAATATGAGACGGCCCAGTATGTTTACTCTGAAAGGATTGTGGAATCGAATCTCTTTCCCATCGCCCTCTATGAGTTCTTTCACCCGAATCAGATGGTCGTGTTCGTCACTGAGCAATCGCGGGCGCGCTATTGGGATGAGTTATGTCAGAAGCTTGCCGGGAAGATCGAACCCGAACCGGTTGAAATCCCTTGGGGCAGTAAGCCCGATGAACTTTGGACCATCTTCGATCGCGTCGTCGAAAGTGTGAGCGAGCGCGAGGAAGTGCTCTTTGACATCACGCATGGATTTCGCTCACTGCCGTTTGTCGTCTTCCTGGCCGTCGCCTATCTTCGGGCGGTCAAAAAGGTAAGCTTGCGTGGTATCGTCTACGGCGCATTCGAAGCCAAAGATAGCGAAGGGCGCGCGCCGGTGTTCGATCTCTCGCCATTTTTGAGTTTGCTCGATTGGCTGACCGCCGTTCATCTCTTCCATCGAAGCGGATCGGCAGCCGATCTCTCTCGGATGCTGCGGGAGATTCAAGCTCAAGCCTGGCGCGAACGGCCAGCCGAGCCGTCTTCGACTACAACCAAGATGCCAACGATGCTTCAGAAAGTGGGAGACCGGGTCAATGAGCTTTCGCAAGCTCTTTTGCTCATCCGCCCGCTGGAGGTCATGGAGAAAGCTAAGTACCTGGACGGTCAGTTTACGGATGCCGCGTTGAAGGAAGCGGCGCACTGGGCCAAACCGTTCGCGCTCGTTGCCCCCGCGCTGAAGCAGGAACTCTCCCAATTCGCTTCACCAGCCAATGACCTCGACGTCCAACGGCGCATGATCAATTGGTATGTGGAGCGAGGCCTGTTGGTCCAAGCCATCACACTTGCCCGCGAGCTTTTGGTCACGAAGACGTGTCTGCTCCTTGATCTCGAAAATCCGCTTCGACGCGAAGCCCGCGAACGAGCCGAGCGCCTGCTCAATTATCTGGCCTGGAGCAAACAACCGGAGGAGAGGAAACGCTCTGATCCATGGACTGGCGCTCAACCGGATGCGGCGGATGTGGAGAAGTTTCGGACGCACGATCAGGCGGAATCGCTCGTTGCGCTCTGGACTTCTATTCGGGAAGCCCGAAACGATGTGGATCATGCTGGCATGAATGAGCAGCCATCGGGAGCGAGTGCGCTGACTGAGCGCATACAGAGGTTGACAGGACAGCTCAATTGCATTTTTGGAGGCGAACAAGCGATGACGCTCGAACCCGATGTCGTGACGATTGACCTTAGCACGTTTTATTCGGGCGCGGCCAAGCTCGCGGATTTGCCCGAATACGAACGGCGGGCGCTGGAACTGGCCGGAGAAGGTCGCGCGGTGGTTCTCACCGGCCAGGCACCCATCTGGATGTACCTGAAGATCGCGCACGCGCTCCACGGTAAAGCGCGGCGGCTCATCTACTCCTCGCCGGTCACCGGCGAGATCACCATTTTCGATCACGATCCGTGGTAGACGACTCGGGCGCGGAGGCTGGAGCGGGAAGGACATCTCGCTGGGGTCGCGGTTGGAATTGCCGGGCCATTGGGCCACAGCTTAGCCGCGAGGTCCCGTGCAGGCGCGCTCCTGGTGCGGTCCTTTCTGGGTCCAGCAACAACCCTGCGCTGAGTGAGCTGTTGTGTATATGATCCGAGCGGGAGATGAAATGACGATGCAACTTCTTGAGCGTTTGACACTCGATCCCAAAGTTATGGTGGGAAAGCCGGTCATTAATAGGGACACGACTGACCCTGAATCTGCTGGCTCATGGCGCAACCATTCCCGAGATTCTGCAGGAATACGAGGGGCTAATGCCCGAAGACATCCAAGCGTGCTTGCTGTTTGCCACAAAATCTCTGGCCAGCACGTCATTTATGCCATTGGTGACGGAGCCCGCGTAGATGCGCTTCCTTGTGGATGAATGCACGCGTCCAGCGGTAGCCCGTTGGTTTGTGGGAGCAACATCACGAAGTTTTCTCGGTCTACGAAGAAGCGCGTGGCTTGAGTGACGATGAGCTGCTTGTTAAGGCGTTTGCCGAGAATTGGATTTTGATCACCAACGACAAAGACTTCGGCGAGAAGGTGTACCGAGAGCGACGTCCTCATAAGGGCGTTATACTTCTTCGCCTTGAAGATGAACGGGCGGTCAGTAAGATCGCTACCCTCGGACGATCGCTTGAAAGTTACGCTGCGAAGTTGGCAGACCACTTTGTCGTAGTTACGGAAAGCCACGTTCGTTTTGCGCGAACATCAGAGTAAGCACCTGCTTAAGCCGCGCTTCCAGCCGACGGCACCCGCGCCGTGGTTGAAGCGCGTCCCAATCAAGCCAACTACCTGTGATCAGTCTCAACAGAGCGGCTGATGAGTTGCATCGAGCGGATCCGGCTGTGGCCGTTCACTGACGTTTGGCCTTTTAAACTGATTCAGCTCCGAAGCGGCCTCTGCAAACGCCCACCCGAGTGTAGCCAGATGTGAAACGTCGGCACCGCGAGGCAAGAAATGACGGGCGCGTTGAAGACGCGCCGAGAAATTCCGAATGCGCCGTCCCAGAGGAAGAAGCCGTCCCAGAGGAGGGAGATCGTTTTCCGACTTCCATTTCGCCTCGAGAGATGAAAAAATCCACATGCCGCAGGTGCATGGGGCCTGCGCAACACTGAGGCAATAAGGAGGAAGCGATGATCAATCGGCAAATCCGAAGAACCTTCATCACGATCCTTTTCTTCGTTCTTGCCTTAGCCCTGAGCGTTCCCGCTCAAGAGAAGGTCCTGACGCCGGAACTGATCTTGAGCATTCGGTTCATCACCGATGTGCAACTGTCGCCCGATGGGCGTCAGGTTGTGTTTCAGGTCAACCGAAGTCGGCGCGATGACGAAGGGCCCGGTCCAGCAATCGCTGAAATTTGGCTGATGCCCACCGGTGGCGGAGAACCACGCCGCTTCACTTACAACGACAAGAGCGATCGTGCTCCGCAATGGTCGCCCGACGGGCGGTGGATTGCTTTTCTTTCGCAACGCGCGGCCTCGCCTCACACGCAGGTTTATCTCATCCCGATTGATGGAGGCGAAGCGCGTCCGCTCACTAAAGCTGAAAATTCCGTTCAGGCTTTTCGCTGGTCGCCCGATGGCCGACGCATCGCCTACACGGTCACTGATCCGAAGACGAAGGAAGAGCAGCAGGCCGAGCGCGAAGGTCGGGATTGGATCATCGCCGACCGCAACTACAAACACACGCGCCTTTATGTCGTAGACGTCCAAACGGGCGAGAGCCGTCTCGTCACGCGAAGCGACATCACCGTGCACGATTTCGATTGGTCGCCCGATGGCCGGGAGTTTATTCTGGCGGCAGCGGACACACCGCTTGTCGACGATTCCTTCATGCGGGTGAAGCTCATGCGCGTATCGGCCGATGGCGGCGAGCCGCGACTCTTTGTCAAGACCGAAGGTAAGCTGACGCATCCGCGCTGGTCGCCCGATGGACGGTGGATCGCGTGGCTCGGCGCGACCTCGATGGATGATCCCTATGCCGGCAGTGTATTCGTTGTGCCGTCGGCGGGCGGCACGCCGGAAAATCTCTTAGCCGGTTATGAAGGCACGGCCATTTGGCTTGGATGGTTGCCGGGTGCACCAAGTACTATTGTCTTCACAAGCATCGAGCGTCAGTCCAATGTCATGTACACGATCACGCTCCCCGATCGTCGGCGCGAGTTGCTCAGCAATCAACCGATCATTTATGGTTCCGCGCCGAGCTTCAGCCGCGATGGCCGGCAGATGGCGATCGCGGCCAACACACCCCAGCATCCGAACGAAATCTTTTTCGGTCCGACGGCGAATCGTCCACTCACGCGCCTGACGACCTTCAATCCGCAATTAGCCGACGTGCGACTCGGCGAGCAGGAGATCGTTCGCTGGAAGAGCGTAGATGGTTGGGAGATCGAAGGCGTCCTGGTCAAACCCGTCGGCTATCAGCCGGGCCGTCGGTATCCGCTAGTGGTGCAGCCACACGGGGGACCAGAAGCAGCGGATCTCAATGGCTGGCTCGGCACGTATTCGCGCTGGGGACAGATGCTCGCCGGACGCGGGTTCGTCGTGTTCTATCCGAATTATCGCGGGAGCATTGGCCGCGGTGTCGCTTTCAGCAAAGCTGATCACCGCGATCTCATGGGCCGCGAGTTCGAGGACATTTTGAGTGGGATTGATCACCTGATTCGCATTGGGCTCGTAGACCCAGAGCGCGTGGGCATTGGCGGCGGGAGTTACGGCGGGTACGCGTCAGCCTGGGCGGCCACCTACGCGAGTCACCGCTTCAAAGCTGCGGTCGTCTGGATGGGGATCACCAATTGGTACAGCATGACGGGCACGTCAGACATCTTCTGGGAGAATTCGATCGTCCATTGGAATGCCATCATGTACGAGAATTTCGCTCTCTACTGGGAGCGCTCGCCGATTGCTCATATTGCCAAAGCGCAAACGCCCGTGCTGCTCATTCACGGCGCGGTTGATCTGCGCGTACCCATCGGTCAGTCGCAAGAGCTGTACACGGCGCTCAAGTGGAAGGGCGTGCCGGTGGAGTTCGTCACCTATCCGCGCGAAGGTCACGGGGTGGCCGAGCGAGCACATCAACTCGATTTCATGACGCGGGTGCTGGCCTGGTTCGAGAAGCATTTGAAATAGCGCTCGGACTTCCACAGACGACGCTCGCGTTGGGGCCAACTCTTTGGGCGGCGAGAAATCTTTTCGGGATTCGGAAGCGAGCGCGGTGGTTTCTATCAACAGCCGCGTGGTGGTCCATTTGCTGCCCTGGAGTCACGAGGCCTCCTGCCTCGCTCTTCTCGGAGAACCGGAAGTGGGAAAGATTGCTGGCGATCTTACTTCGTGGTAATGAGCCGCCGAGATCTGTGATATACTGATCGCCGACGCGAGCGGGGAGGGCGCGGGTATGGACCGAGACCAACCGGTCATTCTCGGCGCACTGCTTCACGACATCGGCAAATTCGGCGAACGGACGCAACAACCCCTGCCCCATTGGGCCGAGCCGCTCCGCAACGAAGCCCGATACAGTCACGAACCCTACAGCGCCGTATTTGTGGAGGAACATCTCGGTCGCTGGCCGCTGGACATGGCGACGGTGCGTCGGCTGGTTCTCAAGCATCATGTTCCCTCTCTCCCCGACGAGCTTTTAGTCTCGCTGGCCGATCGTCTTTCAGCCTATGAGCGCGCGGAAGCAGAGGGAGATGAGGAAGGAGCGCGAGGCCGAGCTGAGACCACGTTGCGGACGGTCTTCTCTCGATTATTCGCCGTGTCGGCTGATGCTGCCCAATATCATGAGCTGGCTCATCTGTCGCTCGATCCGCGGACTCTCTTTCCTCGTCCTGATGCTGTCGGGTCGGCAGTGGCTTATCGCGCCCTCTGGGAGACGTTCATCTGCGAGATCGCGCGCGTGCCCCAAGGCGATTGGCGGACGCTGCTCGCCGTCTTGCGACGCTTCACCTGGGCGATCCCCTCGGATACGCGGCGCGATATCATCCCGGACATCTCGCTCTATCATCACTTGAAGACGACGGCGGCTATTGCTGCCTGTCTCGTTCGGGAAGGTTTGAGCGAATCGGATCTGCAGACGTTACACGATGCGCTGACGAATTGCTGGAAAAAGGCACCGTTGACCGCGCGCGAAGAGGAGCTGCTCAAGCGTCCTGTGTGCGCGCTGGTGAAAGGCGACATCTCGGGCACGCAGGATTTCCTGTATCTGCTCACAAGCAGTGGAGCCGCCCGAGGGCTTCGTGGTCGCTCATTCTATTTGCAGCTCCTCACTGAGACGATCGCCGAATGGATCCTGCGCCGGTTCCGCCTGCCTCCGGCGAATATACTCTTTGTCGGCGGCGGGCATTTCTATCTTTTGCTTCCTTATCGGGAGGCCATTGAGCGCTTGCGAGAGTGTCGCGAGCGCATCGCCCGCGTGTTGTGGAAAGTTCATCGAGGTGATCTGGCCTTGCTCCTGGATAGTGCCGCGGTCGCGGCGATCGACTTCTTGGAGGAAGAGGCGGGAGGAAAAGCTTTCGCCGACAAGTGGGATGAAGTCTCGCGCCGGATCAGCGAGCAGAAGCAGCGCAAATGGCGTGATCTCGGTGACACAGCAATGCTGAACGAGCTATTCGCTCCCAGGCAGCGCGGTCTGACGGCCGAAGACACCTGCCAGGTCTGTCATAACGAAGGCGCGCTCGAGATCGAAGACGGCGTGCGCAAATGCCAGCATTGTCGGGGATTCGAGGAGTTGGGACGACTCCTTCGCGATCCGACTCACCTTGTGCTGTTCGCTGTGCCCGAGGCCGATCCGCCAGAACTCGGGGATTGGCGTGATGTCTTGCGGGCGTTTGGCACGGAGGCGTGGCTCGTCCATGAGGGCGAGGACGTGCCGCGTAAGCCTCCGGGAGCGACGGCAGCGACGGTCTATACGTTTGACACGACCGATTTCCTCGCTGAAGACATTCTCCGCCGCTTCCGTTGGGGCGATCTGCCGGTGAGCTATGATTTCCGCTGGCTCGCCGATGCCACGCCGAGAAAGCGCAACGAACACGGCCAGGAAGTCATCGCCGAGTTCGCCGATCTAGCCCAAGCCTCTGAAGGAGTGAAATGGCTCGGCGTGCTCCGCATGGATGTGGATAGCTTGGGAGACATTTTCAAGAGCGGTCTCGGCAGGCAGGCGACGATCTCACGCATGAGTACATTGAGCGAATCGCTGCGCCTTTTCTTCGAGGGTTGGGTGCCGCGCTTGTGTCAGCAGTATAACGGCTTTCGGCAGGGTGGGAAGGATGCGCTCTATTTGATCTATGCCGGCGGCGATGACCTTTTCATCGTGGGCGCCTGGAGCGTGCTGCCGGAGCTAGCCCGGTGCATTCGCGACGACTTCCGCAAGTTTGTCGGCGGCGATCACGTGACGCTCTCGGGCGGCATTGCCATCGAGCATCCGAAGTTTCCGCTCTATCAGCTCGCCGCGAACGCCCGACACGCGCTTGACGATGAGGCTAAGGAATTTCGGCGTCCCAACGGACGATCCAAAGACGCGCTGAGTTTCCTTCAAACGGCCGTGGGATGGGAAGATTTCGTTCACCTCGCCGACTGGAAGGATAAGCTCCTGAGAATGCTCAGGCCAGGAGAAACAGCGCCCGCACTGCCTCGTGCTTTCCTCATGCGACTCATGGAGATTCACGCCCTCTATGCCGAGAATCGAGCCCGCTGGCGACGCGCTGAACGACGGCGAGAGATCACCCGCGAGCAATTGGAAGAATTGGTCCACTATGATAAGTGGCAGTGGCGGCTCGTGTATCACCTCAGCCGGTTCGCTGAGCGATACACTGCTCATCAAGAAACCATTAACTGCCTTCAGCAGGCGATTGTGCGCGAGCCGAACGGATTCATCACCCGGCTGCGCCTTCTCGCTCGCTGGGTGGAACTTCTCACCAGGGAGGGATAAGCCATGACGCGAGCAAATCAACCGCAACGGGATCGTTCATCGTCATCGAATCAGACCCCTTCTCGCGAGGAGGTCCAGCGCGCCATCCGCGACGGCGGACGAGCGCTCGTGGATCTCGCCGAGCGACTCGGCCCCCAACTGCAAAAGGGTCGCCTCACGACCAGCCAGATCCGAAACATCTACGGGATGGTCAAGCGGATGGAGATCCGTGGATTCGACCCCAACGAGTTTGTGCTCCTCAAGCCCAAGCTCGCCTATGCCGCCGCTCGCGCCAACGAACAAGGAGCACAACAGCTAAAGGATGTGTTGACCTGGGCCATTGACGAAGTTGGCACCGATGCCACTAAATTCGCCCGCTTTGTGGATTTCTTCGAGGCGATCCTCGCCTATCATCAAGCGGCAGGCGGCCGCTGAAACAAGGAGGAATGGATATGCCCACTCTCGCGCTTCGAGGAAAAATCATCATCACCGGTGAGATCGAAGCCGTCACCGGATTGCATATCGGTGGCGCCGCTGCCGGACTGGACATCGGCGGCATTGACAATCCCATCATCCGACATCCGGTCACGCGCGAGCCCTACATCCCCGGCTCGTCGCTGCGCGGCAAGATGCGCTCGCTTCTGGACCGCCACTTCGGCAAGGAAGCTAACCATTTCATTCAGCGGCGCGAGCCCGTCGTTCGCGTCCACGTCTGCGAGGATGAACGAGCGTACGCCGAATGTCCTGTTTGCCAGATCTTCGGCGTGACGCCAGGCGAGCCAGGTCGGCGCGGCTGGACGAATCTCAAACCGGCTCGCTTGATCGTGCGCGATGTGTACCTGGCGCAAAATCACGAAGCGACCGAGCGACTTCGTCGAGCGAAGACCGATCTCCCGTTTACCGAGATAAAGTGGGAAGCCGCCATTGATCGCATCACCGCAGCCGCCGTCCCGCGTCAGAACGAGCGCGTGCCCGCCGGCGCGGTCTTCGCACCGTTCGAATTCGTCTACAGCCTTTACGACTTGAATGGCGGAGGCTCCAATCGCGATCTGGAATGGTTGCGCTATGTCTTCAAAGCGATGGAGCTTCTGGAAGACGATTACCTAGGCGGATACGGATCGCGCGGGGCAGGGAAGATTCGCTTCCAGAAGATCAATGTGGTTTTCAAGTCGCGTCAGTATTACGAGGGAGGGGCTGAGGCCGAGATCGTCCGTCTCGCCGAAAACGTTGACGACGTGCGTCAGTTGCCTCTAGCAGAGTATGCCGATCGCCTGCGCAAATTAATTCGGGGAGGATAGCCATGTCCTCTTTGGCGATCTACCGATTGCGCTTCCGCTCGCCGTTTCGCATCGGCGAGCGTGGCGTGGGGTTGGAAGTCACGCGCATGCATGTCCCGGCCGATACGCTTTTCGCCGCGCTCTGCTCCACCTGGCGCGAGCTGTATGGAATTGACGCCCTTCGGCGAGACGTGCTCGATTGGTTCACCGAAGGCGAACCCGGAGCGGAGCCCTTCTTCCTCACCTCGGCCTTTCCTTACGCGGGTGATGTCCGGTTCTTCCCGAAACCGCTTGGGCGACTGCCACACGTCAGGCTCGCCGAGGGGGATGAAAAGGCGTTCAAGCGCGTGCACTTTGTCTCCGAGCGCATCTTCACGGCTGTAGTGAGAGGAGAATCGGTGACTTTCCGAAAGCTCGATTGTATCAACGGCGGGATCGCATGGGTGACCGAGGAAGAGAGGACTCGGCTCGCGGAGTGGACCGATGATATGACCGGCGACATCGTGTTCCTGAAGACGGCCGTCGTCCCGCGCGTGACGCTGGATCGAATCACGGCGGCGTCGGAGATCTGGCATCTCGGCGAAGTCCTCTTCGCCCGAGGAACCGGATTGTGGTTCGCCGTCGCGTTCAATGCTGAGCATGGCGAAGCGTTACGGCGGAGATTTGATGCCGTCCTACGAGTGCTCGGCGATACCGGCTTGGGCGGCGAGCGCGGAGCTGGCTGCGGCTTGTTCGAGATTGAGGGTCTCGCTCATGAAACGTTCCCGGATGTCCCAGGAGCCAGCCGATTCGTCACTCTTTCGCCGATCTGTCCGAAAGACGTCATGGAGCTAGATCGTCTGACGCAAGATGGAGCCGCTTATGAAGTGATGCCGCGTCGTGGCTGGGTCACGTCGCCGGAAGCTGCCAATCTGCGTCGCAAAACGGTCTGGATGTTCGCCGAAGGGTCTGTGCTCACCGGTCCACCTCTGCCGTGCGCGGGACGACTTGTCAACGTGAAGCCCGACGTGTGCCCTCACGATGTCTGGCGATACGGCTATGCTTTTCCCGTGGGCTTGGCGACGCGCACGAGCCCTTTGAGTTGAGGAGCATATTATGGGCAGGACCCAGTGTATACTGCGTTGCCTCAGCCCGGTTCATGTGGGTTCGGGGCGACAATTCACGAAATTTGACGGCGTTTATTGGGACAAGCGCTGGTACGTGATTGATCTCGATCGTGTGCTCGCGGGGGGTGTGGAGATCAATGCGCTCACGCGCGCCATGAGCGGACGCACATTCGCCTGGTCCGTTTGGTTGCGCGAGCAAGGGATCGCACCATCGGACGTCGCTGCGTATCACCTCTCGTGTCCGCAAGATCCTCTAGAGACCCCCATCCGCGCAGCGGTGAAAGACGTCTACGGGCAGCCCTACTTGCCAGGTAGCTCGATCAAGGGCGCCATCCGCACGGCCATCATCTGGCGCTTGGTGAACGATGACGCTTGCCAAAAGGAATTCGCCATACGCTATCTGCGACTCTGTCTCAAAGCGCCTGATATATTTAGGGCGCTGGAGCAACGTCGGGCGTTCGATCGTCCCGATGAACATCGCGCCGTGCTCGCCGAGATCTTTCGGGTCGGCGGCGACGAGGCCGAAGCGCTCTGCCGCGCCCTTTATGTGATCGTGGGTGTGAACGAGCGCGACCTGACTCGCCGTTGGGACATGTTGAAACGGCGATTGCAAGCGCTCGGGCGCAGCCGCGAATGGCTCGGGCAACCGGTCGAGCGGGCTTTACTCGGACGCGATCCCAACCATGATCTTCTGCGAGCGCTTCAAGTGAGCGACACCCGCCCCGTTGCCCTGGAGCGATTGGCCATCGGTCTCGTGTGGACCTACACGCAGCGCGGCACGCAGCTTGTTGAAAAGCGAGAAGAGGACGGCGAATACAAAGTCTTCGTCGAATGGCTCCTGCCGGAAACCACATTGGAGTTCGATCTGCGCACGGACGATTTCCTCTTCACTGACGCCGCTGAGCGCGAGCTGCATTTCCGAGGAGCGAAGGAAGAAGCGCTGCGACAGCTCGCCCGCACGTGCAACGACTATGCCCGCTCCATCATCACGGCGGAGCAAGCCTTCTTTCGCGAGCGCGGCCTACAGCCGATCGCCGACTTTTACGCCGAGTTGGAGACGATGCTCAAAGATGTCGCCGAAGGCGCATTCCTTCTCAACCTCGGCTGGGGCGGTGGCTGGGAGATCAAAACCGTGGGCGATCTCCTGCGACGCATGCTCTCGCCAGAAGAGTTCACCGCATTGCGCCAGAAATATCGGCTCGGCGAAAATCCACGAACGCACCGCATGGATTTGGAGGGAATTTTCCCGCACACCCGGCGCATCGGCTACGAGGGCGGTGCGCCCATGTACCCGTTGGGCTGGGTGTGCGTCCAACCGAAAGGAGGTCACATATGAGCACGACGGTCGTGATCCTCACTGTTGGCGGGACGGCTGATCCGATCGTCAAGGCGGTAGAAGAGGTCAAAGACGAGGCCGCCGTGGTCCTGCTTCTCTACGGGCGTCCATTTCCCGGGCAAAAGCCGTCTCCTTTCGATGTGGCCGCCGAAGCGCAGCAAAAGTGCGAGGCGCTGGGAATTCCTGTAGAGACGCGCGAGGTGGCGGATCCCGAGGACATTGATGTTTGTCTTGCGGAAGCACGTCGCATCTTCTCCGAATCCAAAGTGGTCGAAGCTGAGCGCGTCATCGTCAATTTCACGGGAGGAACGAAAGCGCTGTCGGCGGCCGTCGTTCATGCCGCCCTCACAGCAGAGCTTTCTGGCCGACTCGAGCTGGATTACACTGGCGGAGGAATGCGCGATGAATATGGGCGCGTCGTCCGTGAGGCGATGCGCGTCGTGCGATCGGAGCGGACGGCGACCGAAGAGAGACTCCAACAAGCCCTGCAAAACGCGCGCCGATCGAGTTATCGAGAAGCTCGGTTCCTATGCCGCACTCTCCCCGATCGGGGCCGTGCTGAGTTCGTGAAGCAGGCTATCGAAGCTCTCTGGCACTGGGACGAATTCGATTACGAGGCGGCCAATCAGATCATACAACGGCTTCAGGGACCTGCGCGAACGCTCGAAGACAACGAACTCTTGGCCCCTCTCGCGCGCGTTCTCATCCGCATGGGCGAGCCAAGCCGACGGCTGGCGCGCCTGCTCCCCAAGCTGCGCAATGCGCAAAATGGGCAGCCTTTCGAGGGTGCGGCGCAGGAAGACTTATTGCTCCTAGTGGCCGATGTCCTGGAAAACAGTCGGCGTCGGCTGGAAGAAGGACGGAATACCGATAGCGTCCTTCGCGCTTATCGCGCCGTCGAGAGCGCCGTGCAGGCGCAGTTGCTGGACCGAGGGATCAATCCTTGGCACCCTCGATGGGATGATCTTTCGGAGAGCGTTCGTCGGCGTTTTCTGGAGCTGCTGAACGCTACGCGGGAACCTCGGAACCTCACCCTCTCAACCGGACTGGCGCTTCTTGAGGCGCTCGGGCAGTCGCTCGATCCAGACATGCGTAAGCGTCTGGAAGACATCCAGCAGGCGCGGAATTTCTCCTATCTGGAGCACGGCTATCTCCATCTCGACCAACAACGCGCCGAGCGCGTGCATCAGTACGCCGGTCAGGTTTGCGAAGCGATTCTCGCCGCATCCCTCGATGATCAGCGAGCGAAAGTCGGCCATCAGTGGGAGTGATCTTCGTTTCTCTTGGAGACGCCGTGCTCCAAGACGAAACACCAGCAGCGTACCACAAGAAGACGCGCGACGGCTGCAAGCGCATGGGGCAAAGGGGCATCGCCCAGCCGCGATTGAGCATCTGCGAGCGCTCCGCTCGATCGCGCGTCTCGGGTTGCGCTGCTTCTTTCACCACAGCTATGGATGCGAGCTTGTGGGGCGGAAGCTTCGCCATCTGCTCGAGGGAGGAGAAGGGACGTTCACTGGGTTGCAGACTCAACGTGCTCGCTCCTGCGCCATACTTTGGCCGTCAGGAGTTCATTCCGGTCGAGAACCTGCCAAACATCGAGGATCACCATGATGCGTCACCGTAAGGAGAGCAAACGATCCATCGCCCGATTGCAAGGACGGGGTAACGCCCGTCACATCTTCGTCTCTGTGCTCGGCCAGACGCCGCAAGTCGTCACCGAGACGCTCTACGCGCTGATGGTTGAACAGCGCATCCCCATCTCGGAAGTCTTCGTCATTACCACCAGCGTGGGGGCGGAACGAGCGCGCCGCGATCTGCTCGACCCGCAGCACGGGCAGTTCTTCGCCTTCTGCCGCGAGTATAACTTCGATCCCCGAGCCATCGCCTTCGACGAGGACCATATCTTGACGATCACCCGGACGCCTCAGCCGCGAGCCATTCGGCGATCTGAAGGCGCTCAGCGGAAATCCGACCAGCGTCCGGTCGTGGAGCTGGACGATATTCGCACCGTGCAGGACAATCGCTC
>JANWYV010000002.1 GCA_025055075.1 Blastocatellia bacterium | reverse complement strand
GTTCACTGGGATTCCCTTTGCCGTCACCGGCGGCATCCTCTCGCTGCTTCTGCGCGGGATGCCTTTTTCCATGAGCGCGGGGGTTGGCTTCATTGCTGTTTCCGGCGTGGCGGTGCTGAATGGCATTGTCATGCTTACGTTCATCAACCAACTCCGTGAGCAGGGATTGACGCTTGAAGACGCCATCGTGCAAGGTGCGCTCACCCGGTTGCGTCCGGTCCTGATGACAGCGCTCGTAGCCAGTCTCGGATTCGTCCCGATGGCTCTCTCCACAGGAACGGGCGCGGAAGTGCAACGCCCCTTAGCCACTGTCGTCATCGGCGGACTCCTCACTTCGACCGTGCTCACGTTGCTCGTCTTGCCCGCAATCTATCGCTGGTTTGTGAAGGACTGACCTGAGGTGGGAATTTCAACTGGTTCGATACATCAATGGATAGTTGATAAGGCCCTTGACTTGTCAAAGACGCAAATATATGCTTCGTTGGGCATATAAGAATTCGAGCAATGAACGAGTATATCGAGATTTTTAAGGCCCTGAGCGATGAAACACGATTGCGCATCCTGCGCTTGCTTCTGATGGCCAAGAGCGGGCTGTGTGTCTGCGAGCTGGTTGATTCGCTGGAGGTCCCTCAATACAACGTTTCCAAGCATTTGAAGGTGTTGAAGCAGGTGGGACTCCTCACCGAGCGAAGGGAAGGGCGGTGGGTTTATTACTCGTTGTACGACGCCGATGAGCCATTCATGCAGTCCCTCTTTGACGCTCTCGCCTCAATTCCAAGAACTCTTTTGGCGAGGGACGAGAGGGAGCTGAAGAAGCGCCTGCGCATTCGCATCCGTGGCAAATGCCTCGTCGGGATAAAAAAGGAGAGATTGGTGCCGGGCAGGGCGGCCAAGAGAGTGCGCCAGAAGGCGAAGGCCGAAGTGGCATCGGTGAGCCGATGAGCAAACGCTATGACTGGTCAAGAGCCGATTGAGAAAATCCGAGCTGAATTACGCGTGGGCATGGACTTGGTCAAATGCCGGCAGTGTGGCTGCATGAAGGAGACGTTGAAAAAGATCGAATCGGCTCTTCCCACGCTCGAAAGCGAAGCCGGTTCGGCTTTGCTCAAACAGATCGGAGTTTGGCTGGAGCAGATGGAATCGATCAAGTATGCGTGCCTGGGCTGCGCGTACTGCTTCCCGGCCGTAGCGATGAACATATTCAATCAAGCCTTTCCCGAAGCCGCCGAAGCTCAATCGTTGAGTTGCGCCTTTGACGTAAGGGAGCGGACGTGGCCGCCGGTGCCGGGAGAGTATTTTGCTTTTTGTGATGGTCCCAATTGTCCGGTGGCCGTTTCCACCCTGGCCAGTGTGGAACTGGCCGAGGAGCTGGCTCGCATCAGGCCGAAAGGACTTTGCATCGTTGGGAAAACGGAGACGGAAAACATCGGCATTGATAAGGTCATCAAAAACACGATCACTAATCCGACTATTCGCTTCCTCCTTCTGGTTGGCAAAGAACCTCAAGGGCATTGGACCGGAAGCACATTTCTGGCCTTATGGAAAAACGGCGTTGATGAGAGCATGAGGGTAATAGGTTCTCCGGGAAAGCGTCCCATTTTGAGGAACGTCACTCGTGATGAAGTGGAAGCCTTCAGAGAACAAGTGCGGGTTGTCGACCTGATCGGATGTGAAGATGTGAAGACCATCATTGAGAAACTCCAAGAACTCTCGCAGGATCCCAGCCCCTTCTGTGCCTGTGTGCAGTGCGCTGAGGAAACCAAGTCCGCTCAGATTTCCACGGTACCGGTCATTCAGGCAGAAGAACCGACCCACGTTGAGATGGATAAGGCCGGCTATTTCGTCATCCTTCCGCAACCGGAAAGAAAGGTGATCCTTGTGGAGCATTACTCCTACGACAACCGGCTCTTAAGGATCATCGAAGGCGAAACGGCCAGGAGCCTCTACTGGACAATCATCAAAAACGGCTGGGTCACGCAGCTCTCTCATGCCGCTTATTTAGGAAAAGAGTTGGAGCGGGCGGAACTGAGCCTGAAGCACGGATTCAAATATGTTCAGGACGGGGCGACGGGAGACTTCACGCGAGAACGCTAGCGCCTTTCCTAATGAACGGAAAGGAACGCGGGATCAAGAAGCGAATGATTCCGATTTCGATCGTCTCGGCCGCACGGCCATCGTCGCTGCGAAGCAGACGAGCCACGGGGATCCCACTCTCGAAGAGGCTATGCCCGAGCCAAGCCAGATTCCCATCGCGACGGGACAGACGAGACCGCTCTTCATGTCTCATGCACCTCCTTGCAGACTCCTCATCTTGGTCGCCCATGGAGTGCCCGCAAATGCTCGCTCGCCGCTATGGCCTCCCCGCCCTGAGCCCCCCGAAATGAGGTTCAGCGGAGGAGTCGCACTGCTCCGCTGCTGACCTCCACCAGCAGAGACCCTTACGCCGTGACCACTTTCACGGCTTCCCGTTGCGCCGTTGACCGTCCACGTGGCCCGAAGGGTTCGCAGTTGATCTCCGTTGGTCATGTTGCTGACGTTAAAAGAGTCCCTATGGCTGCCCCCCGAACGACTCACCAGTCCAACCAGCGTCCGTGCCGTCCCTCCCAACGTGAGATACTCCAATCGAAATGTCCCCGTCGCTGTCGTCGGCTCAAGCGTCGTCCGAATCGCATCCGCTCGCGCATACGCCTCACCCAATTACTCACACTTCCCGAGAGAAGAAAGCGCAGATCCCCTATCCGCCGTGCCCCACATTCTCCCCTTTCTCGTTTCCGTTTTCCCGCCATCCTGTCATCGAATAGGAAGATCGAGCGTTGAGATTCGCAAGCACGAGTCCCTTGGCGTGAAGTGAAGACGCACATATCCCGCTTTCTCTTCTAGAAGATGGATCTCTTGCACATAAATGAGGTTTTCCGGATGCTCGGTCTCCTCGCACTGCGCCAAGTCCAAGACGGCCCAGGTGTCGATTGTTTTCACTTTTACCTTCGGTCGAACGATCCCTGATCCCACGTCAACGACGACCAAATGATTCGCCTTCTTCCACCGGTCAACGAATGCCACCACGCCCTCCCGGAGCCAAAAAAGGCCGTCCGACGCGAGCTGGTGAGCTTCTTCCTCGCCAGAGATCACCGGATAATAAACTCTGCGCTCGACATTTTCAGGAGGATATATGGGTATCCCGACGTTCTCGTGATTCTCAAGTCCTTGCCTGTAATGGAGCCTGTTTTGCATGGGTGAGGCTGTCGCATCATAGACAAGGTAGACCGCACTCCACCAACCGGGTTGTGTCGAATACCGGGGAGTAAATTTCACATAGGCGATGAACTGCCCATAGACGCTAGGAAAATAACAGTAAAAGTGATCCACAACGGCGCCAGCCCTCAAATCTATCACGTTCACGATCCTCACCGTTCCGCTGACGCTCCCTACTACGACCGCCCGCGATGGATTAATGATCACAAGCTCATCGACCTGAGCCGTGTCGTTTCTAATGGTGAAAAATGACTTAGTGGCGCGACGTTTATCTTTGACCTCAAAGGTGAAACTTTTACCTCCCCCACAGTCGCCACAGGGCTCGACTCGCGTGAGAGAAATGATGAGATCCTCGGATTCCACAGAAACCTCTCGTTGACGGTCGGGATCAAAGACGTCTACCTTCGAGGACCGCTGAGCTAGGGAGCTTGAGAACGAGGTTGTTCCTCCGTTTAGACCGACGTGAAAACCAGGTACACACAATGAGGAAGCCATAACGACCGTGAGCACCTTCTTGAGGCTCAGACGAGGTTTCTCCCTCATGATTTTACCTCCTGTGAAAATGGCATGTAGCGCAAGCCGCCAAGTTGTCCTACCTCGCTTTCATCGTCATGGTGTGCGTAAGCACATGAGTGACTCCTTAGCCTAGATAAGGCTACCTCAACCGGATGGTCACGAAATTACCAAGATCCGTAATCCCCGAGCACCTATCATCAGTTGTGTAGTTATCCAACTGAGCTTCCGCACAACCAGGGCATACATCCGTGACGGTCTTAACTGTCCCAGGGGTTCCGCCCAATCCGAACTATTAACACGCGATCTCCGCATGTCAAGTGCTGATGATCCGGATTCCGAGCTACAGTCGTATTGCTCAGCGACAGTCCACTACAGGCCGGTCTAATTGCTTGTTGGCGGAAGCTCCGATCAGGTGCATCAGACGGAAAATTTCGAGGCGGCCGCACGCAAAAGAATTCACGAACAATATCTCCGAAGTTAATTGATCGCCCACTCCCGTTACGGTTAACTTGCACTATAAAATCACTACGCAACATCGTAGCAGTAAAATTACAAGCGGCATTTGTAATGTATGCGCTTGCGGGAGCTCCCACACACCGGGACTCGTGTGGAGTGTTGTATTGGGAGTGCCGATAGGTTCCAAGCACACGGAAGCTCACGGCCCTATTGCCGTTGCCGGTGATCCCGTTTACAGTCCAACCGGCTCTCACTTCTGTAAATTGGCGTGCTGGAAGGTTGGCAGGGTTAAAAGAAAATACATGGGTGCCACCACTACGAGTATCGTTAAACAAGGTCACATTCCCACCAGCGCTTACCAATGTTAAGACAAGCCTTCCGCTTGCAGTGCTTGGAGAAAGTAATACTGCGATTCGATCCGATACGATGTCAGCCTCTGTAATTTGAACCTTCGGCTCCACTGTCACCTGAATCTGTTGAGTGAGCCCCAGCGTCACGTCAATGCAGGGATTGCAAATCCAGCAGTGATTCACCTGCGCATCAATCGTCGCCGTCCCCGGACTCAGAAACCGCGCCTCAAACCAATCCCGAACGGAATCAGAAATCACCACGACCTGCACAATGCTCACGTTACTCTCCAACCAATCAATCGCCCGCCCATCGTTGATCGCCCAACTCGACCCATCCGCATAATACACCCGCGCCGTCACGCTCGCCCGCTCCCCTACTACCCCCCGTATGCTCGCCACCCCCGGCTCCAGCCGCAGCGGCTGCGAGACACAATTCGGACAGGCCATCGTCGCCCGAATCCCCCGCCGCCCATCCACCAGAATCGCCTCCCCGATGATCCGCTGACTCTCCTCCACTCCCGCTATCCCATGCACCACCAGCTTGGCCTGCCCCCGGCTCACCCCACGCGGCAGCAGCCGCCCAAATTGATCGGGAATTCGTTTGTCTCTCAACGCCTTGACCGCCACCTGCCGCACCTCCCCCGGTCGCAACCGCCCGCCCTCGTAAGTATAACTCTCCTCCCCATAGAACTCTTCCACCCGACTCGGATTCATCACAGCAATCACCGTGTCGGCCTCCTCCCCAATCCTCCAGGGATAGTTGAACCCGCCATAGGCCTCGCCCACAGCATCCTTGGGACTGACCGAAATGACCTCCGATCCATCCTCGCTCACCAGCAGAAGATCGGCCACTACGTTCTCCCCTCGCCCCCGATGCTGCAGTTCCAACCCCACGTCCTCTGCCCGCCGAGGAATCTCCCCTCGCTTCTCCTCAAGGTCAAAGGCTCGCGCCTGCCCGGACCCTACCACCACCCGTCCCAACGACTTCCGCACCGCTTGCCCGTTCACCCGGTAGTGCGCAATCAAAGAGACCTCTTGCTGCCGATCTCCGCTATTGCCCAGAAGCAGCAGCGGCCTCAAACCCTCCCACAGCCGCAACGCCGGACTGAGCACTCGCCCCGATTGCCGCATGCCCACATCCACCAGGCGGATGTTCGCCGCATATCCTGAGGAATCCGCCACCCATCCTTGCACGAGCAAATCTCCCGGCTTCCCATTGTGAGCGATGCTCACCCCAACGGCGGTTGCGCCTATGGTTGACGATTCGACGATCTCCTCGCGCACGTCCATCACCCGCGTTTGATACGGTCCCAGCTCAAACGTCTGCCTCGCGCTGAAGCCGCTCTCGCCATAGACGCGCAGCTCAACCGCCCGCGTCCGTTCGCTCGTATTGGCCAGGATCAGCTCCCCTTGAGCCCTCTGGCCCGGCCAAAAGAAGACGCCATCAAACCGTGGAGCGATGCACATCGTCGGAGGCACGAAGACGTGATTGAATGACAGGCCCGCCGCCTCGTTCACCACGATCACTTGTCCAACCACTTCCATCGGATCGCCCACGTAGCCGAGCGCGACCTGTCCCTGCCCGGATGCCTCGCCGATCAGCTCCTCAAGCGACACATCCACGCTCTGGAGCGGCCCAAGCGAGATCGTCCGCGCCCGAAGCAGCTCTCCACTTTCCCGACGCACAAGGGGCGTAATCTCAATCCGTCGCGGCTGCGCGTTGTTGAGCATCAGAAGGGAGCGAAATCCCTCCCCTGCCCGCCAAAAGGGAGCATGCAGTTGCACGGGCCGAAAGCGGGCCGCTCGTTCCGCCAGAACTTGTTGTCGTAGGGCTTCAAGTTGACGCTCCCGCTCGGCCTCTTGAGCCGCGTCCGACGAAACATTCTGCCCCTCGTGAGGATGAGACGCATCGTTCCCCGCGCTGTCAATGATCGAAACCGCGTCTGACGAAATGTTCTGCCCATGGTGAGCGTGAGGGCTCGTCTGTTCCGGCTCGCGCCCCACGGGCCACACAAAGAGCGCGAGCATGAGGAAAAGAACCGCTCCCCTGTTTCTCCTCTTGTGTTCTCCCCAATGGTAGGACATACGCCTGGCCTCCCTTTCCACACAGGAGAGTCGCGCAGAACTCCCTTGTGAAAATTCAACTACTGGTTCCACTCTTTTCCGGTTGCCCGCCGCTGCCGCACGAGTTCTTGCAACTCGCTCTCGGTGACCACGGGTGGGGCTCCCGGAGGCAGGACTTGCAACGTCTTCAAAAACTCCACAATCGCTGCTTGATCTTCCTCCCGGAGGGCGGCAAATCGCTCTCGCTGTGGCCGGGCTTCTCCGGCGTGATGGAGGATCGCTTCGGTGATCGTCGTCAGATCACCCCGATGCCCATACGGAGCCGTGCTCCCCACATCCCACAGCTTCCGCGTGAGGAATTGATTCGTCGGCACGCCGTCCTGAACCCTCCGTTCATTGCAGAAGAACCGATCCTGCTCGTCGCAGATGACATGCCGCTTCAGATCGGTATAGGCCCGCACAATCGCCCGACCGTCCGGCGTTCGCTCCAGTCGAGGCATCGGCCCTTCGCGCGTCAGATCGAACGTGATTGGGCGCGCGACCTCCTCCGGGCGCAAATTCCCCGGTGGATTAAAGGGGTTGGGCTCGCTGAAGACGGGATTATCCAGAATGAGCGCCGGACGATGGCAGTCGCTGCAGCCGATTTGCTCAAAGAGCCGCTCGCCCCGCTCGGCGGCTGCTCGCCGCGCAGGATCATCCGGCCAGACGCGCCCCGGAACGTTCATCGCTGCTTGAAAGAGCGTTAGCGCGGTGATGTCTCCTACGCTCAGCTCAT
Source organism: Blastocatellia bacterium (assembly GCA_025055075.1). NCBI lineage: Bacteria > Pseudomonadati > Acidobacteriota > Blastocatellia > Blastocatellia bacterium. Next base: position 33,269 of record JANWYV010000002.1, on the reverse strand, counting down.
CCGGCACGCCGTCCTCATCGTAATCGGGCGTCGTGATGAGGTTGCCGTGACTGTCCCTCTGTCCGACACCAAAACGCTCCACGGTTTGCATTCCGTGATGATGATTCAGGGCATTGATGGAGAAGACCCGCAGGGAGACGACCGTCCCCTTCTGATTGAAGGGCTTGATGACCAAGTCTGGATCGACTCCTTCGACGCGCGACGTATCCACTGTCCCATTGGGCTGAGCTGTGATCTGGCCGAAACTGACTCCTTTCGTCACGAGCTGTTTCGTTACGGGCTGCCCCATTGACCGCGCCTCGGCTATGGCAGCCGCTCGAATAGCTTGTAGCGCCGCGCTCATCTCGCGGGCGAGCATCTCAATCGCTCCCGCTCCGTTCATCCCTAACGAGTTGCGCTCATTAGAGAATTCGGCGGAGGTGGAATCAGTCGGGGGATCGAGCGTCTGCGCCAACACGAAGACGTTCGCTGCAAAGCCCGCAGCTCCACCAATGGTCGGCTGGAAATGACAATCGGCGCAGCTTGTCGCATCCGGTCCGGAGACCCGCGAGAACCGAGGCGCATTCTTCGGATCGCGCGTGGTCGGCAGGCCGCTTCCGGTCGCCGCCGGACGCCCCTGCCCGTCGAGCACCGTCCACCGAGCCGAGAAAATCCGCTCGCCGATCTCCAGCAGCTCCTCAAACGGAATCCGACCGCTTTCAATCTCGGCCTGATCCAGATGCCTCTCCAAAGCCGGCCGCTCCCCCAAGCGCACCCTTTCCTTCTGCGCGCCGTCCCGGTTATCCCCGAAGGCGAAGACGCCTCCAAGCAAGAAACCACAAGCAGCGAGTTTTACAACCCTAGCCAGTGAAGCCCGACAAAATATCATCCACCACGTGATTGACCTCCTCAAGACCTTCCTTTTCCTCATCGATCAAGACATCCTCCTCTATTTTTTCGGGCCTTATCTATACACAAGTTTCCTGTTTCTGTCCCGTCATTGTGTCTCATTTTTGCGTCACTTTGTCTCATTTTTTCCGTCACTTTGTCTCATCTTCCCCTCACTGTGTCTTATGCGGGTCAACGGTGCCGTCATTTCTCCGTGGGTGACGGCTTCGCGTGCAGACTCTTTTGATACTCTTTGGGCGTCGCGCTGACCCAGCGCTTGAAGGCGCGCTCAAACGAGCGCAGATCAGAAAAGCCGCTGGCCTGCCAGACCTCGATCACATTGAAGCGACGGCTCGCCAACAGCCGCTTGGATCTCTCCACCCGTAAAAGACACACAAACTGCATCGGACTCAGCCCCACCTCCCGACGAAAGAGCCGATAGAAGTGAGAGCGGCTCACGCGGGCCTGGGCTGCCAGGTCTCCCACCCTAAGGGCTTCGTGAAAATTCTCCCTCAAATAGGCAAGGACCCGCGCCACCGGAACGGAATAGGACTCCAGCACCGAGGTTTCCCCTTCGAGGAGCGCGCGGATTAACTCCGTCAGATGCTCAGCCATCGTCCCTCGCCCTGCCATTAGGTCCCTCCTCAAAAGCAATCTCTCCTCCTTATCAATTTGAGGTGATCACGGCAGCACCTCCAGCGTTAGAGTCCACGTATTTCCTTTCAGGGAAACACCTTAAGCGGTCTCTAGGCCTGGATCGGGGAGGAATCCCGCAGGTCGGGTCTTACACCGATATTGCAGACGGTGAGGAAATCGCTGATGCCTCCGTGGAATCTCCCCTGAGGGAAGCCTCAACGTTCGCCTCTGAGGGCCCTTCATCATTGCCCTCCTCGGGGATGGGCCTTGCTGCCGGTCCTTATGCGGAACGGATTTTACTTTTCTCCTTATCCTTTTTCGGTCAGATCAAGAGGCTGATTCATCATCCGCTTGCCCATCGCCCGTCCACTCCAGCCCCCTCACTTCCGCCAACTGATCGGTCAATGCCGGATGCCTCCGCGCGCAGTTTTATCCTCGGTCGTTGTTCCAGGGCGATGATCTCGATTTTGTGCGTTGGCGGTCCTCGTCATGCGACTTCGGCATATAGATGGCTCGCGCAGTCTCGAGGTGCTTTCAGAAAGGTTGACCCAATTGGACGACGCGCGAAGAAGCCGTGCAGGCCTTGGAATGGCGTCTTGCTCCGTTTCGGAGCGTCCTGTATGCTTACAATTTCGGACATGTTCACGGGACTGATCGAGGAGGTCGGGCGGATTCGCCGTCTCGCGCTCATGGGTGCGGGGGGGGAACTGCAGGTCGAAGCACGTGAGGTCTTGGATGGCCTGCGCGTTGGTGAGAGCATCGCCGTCAATGGCGTGTGCCTGACGGTGACAGAGGTCGAGCGCAATGGCTTTCGTGCGCAGCTCTCGGCCGAGACGCTCCGCCGGACGACATTTGGTCAGCTTCGCCCCGGACGATTGGTGAATCTCGAACGCGCGCTTCGGGTGAGCGATCGGCTCGGCGGGCATATCGTCCAAGGCCATGTGGACGGCATCGGACGCTTGCTGGAACGGCGCCCGGAAGGAGAATCGTGGATTTTTCGCTTCGCCTTCCCCCAGGATCTTCGTCGGTATCTCGTCATCAAGGGCTCGATCGCTGTGGATGGGATCAGCCTGACGGTCGCCGGACTGAGCGAGACGTGGTTCGAGGTAGCGATCATTCCCCACACGCTGCGGATGACGAACCTTCGGGAATTACATCCTGGCGATGGCGTCAACCTCGAAGTGGACGTTCTGGCCAAGTACATCGAACGAATGATGGAACCTATGCTCGCGCACGTTCGGTCGAAACTCTCAGGGATAACGTTTGAACAGCTCAAAGCCGAGGGGTACGCGGAATGAGAGCGCGCCGAGGACGCGACGTTTCGCCTTTTGCTTCCATTCCGGAAGCCATCGAGGAGATTCGCCAGGGGCGCATGGTCATTCTCGTGGACGATGAGGATCGCGAGAACGAAGGGGATCTCTGCTGTGCCGCCGAGAAGGTCACGCCGGAGATCATCAACTTCATGGCCAAGCATGGGCGGGGGCTCATTTGCCTCTCGCTCACGCCCGAGCGATGTGAGCAGTTGAACCTCCCCCTTCAAGCTCCGGAGAATACGTCCCGGTTCGAGACAGCCTTTTGTGTCTCGATTGATGCGCGCGAAGGGATCACGACGGGCATTTCGGCGGCTGACCGCGCGCGCACGATCTTGACGGCCATTGATCCACGCACGCGTCCCTCGGATCTGGTACGTCCCGGGCACATCTTCCCATTGCGGGCGCGCGAGGGAGGGGTCCTGGTGCGCGCCGGACAGACGGAAGCGTCAGTGGACCTGGCGCGATTGGCTGGATTGACGCCCGCTGGTGTTATCTGCGAGATCATGAACGGCGATGGCACGATGGCGCGGCTCCCGCAGCTCATCTCCTTCGCGCGCCGCTTCGGTTTGAAGATCGTCACCGTGGCCGATCTCATTCGCTATCGCCTGCAACACGAGCGCGTGGTGCGCAAGCGCGCCGAGGCCATGCTCACGACCCCGTATGGAGAATTTCGCGTTTCGGCCTATGAGAATCCCATCAATGGGGAGGTTCATCTCGCGCTGGTGAAGGGGATGATCCCGCCGGACGAGCCGGTTCTCGTTCGCGTCCACACGCTTTCGATCCTCGGCGACGTCTTCCGCTCTCAAGGGGAAGAGACCGAGCTGCATCGCGCGCTGGAGCAAATCGCGCGGGAAGGGCGTGGCGTCCTGCTTTATCTGATCCGACGCGAGCATTTGGGCGAGCAACTTGTCACTTCGTTGCTTCGCCATCACACAGCCTCCGCCTGCGAGATGCCGGAGCCGGAAGTCGCAGAGCATCGGGTACCTGGAACGCTCTCTTGGGACATGCGTGACTATGGTATCGGTGCGCAAATCCTGCACGATCTCGGTGTCCGACGCATGCGATTGCTTACGAACCATCCGAAGAAGCTCGCCGCGCTCTCGGGCTTTGGCTTGGAAATCGTCGAGACGATCCCCTTCTCCGAATTGGGCGCCGATGTCGTCCCCTTTCGGACGAGAGGGCGAGCACGCGCCTGAACGAACTCCGCCCGCCATCTCGCCCCAGAGTCCGAAGGCCGCGGCATTCCCTTTCCCGAAAGGGCGGCCACGGCGAGATGCGAGCAACGCCGCAAGCCGATGTCGCATTCTGAACTCAATGTGAGGAGATCACGCCATCGCATATGAGACGTGCGAACGTCGCCATCGTCATTGCCTCCGGCGCTGGGGTGATCCTCGCGCTCGCCCTCGGACTCGCCCTTTGGACGAGGAGCGCGCACTTCGATCGGCTCTTGGAGCGAACGCTCAATGATCGGCTGCGCCCGCTGCGCCTTCGGATTGAACTGGCGGATGCGAACCTCTGGCTTTGGCGGGGCACTGTGGAGCTGCACGATGTGCGCCTCTTCCCCGGCCGACATCAGGCCCCATTGCTTCGCCTTCCCCGCGTGAGCGTGCGCTTCGAGATCGAGGACCTTTTCGCTCGCACGTTTTCCATTGCCGATCTTCGGCTCGATCGCCCACAGATTCTCATCGCGATTGATCCGAATGGGCGCCCGAACTTCGCCGATATTGACCTCTCCGCACTTCGCCGCCCGAAGGCTCCCAGGCCTTACACCTTGCGTCTGGAGCACATAGAAATCACCGACGGGAACCTCCTGGTCAACGACCGACGGCATCGCCTTCAACTCAAGGCCGAAGGCATGCTCTTCTCGCTCTTGCCCGCGGATTCGTCCCCACGCGCATCGGGAGCGATACAGCGGCTCGACCTCGCCGTGGACGAGCACGTGATCGCGCGCGCGCATTTGGAATGGCGCGCGGAGGTCGCCCGCGACCACGTGCGGTTGGAGCGCGTCCGACTCGTGGCCGATGTCGGCGATGTATTGCTGGCCGGGACGATTCGCGGATGGATGAATCCGCAATACGACCTCGTGGTGGAAGCTCTCTTGCACCTGGATCGCGTGGCGACGAACTGGCCTTCTCCAGTGATGCTTTCTGGGGATCTCGCTGTTCGCGGACGCATGCGCGGTCGGGGGCGCGCTTACCAACTCGACGCGATGGCGATGACGACGCGCGCCACGCTGTGGGGAATTCGCGTGGCGAATGGGAGCGGGGAGATTCGCACGCCTGACGCGACAGCAGCCGAGGGATCGATGGGCGCGCGCCTGCTCGTTCATCTGAAGGCGGATGCGCTCGCAGCGGCGTTCTTCCGCGCGCGCGGCGTTTCCGTGATGGGAATGCTCTCGGGGCCGACGGGTTGGCTTTTCGCGGGCAGATTGGGTGGGCGCGCGACGACGATCGGCCCCTTTCCTATTGAAGAGGTTCGCGCTCATGTGCGTCTGGGGCCGGAGCAGGCGTCTCTGGAAGACCTCGATGTGCGTATGCTCGGTGGACGAGCGCGCGGCTCGGCTCGTGTTCATTTCTCTGAGAATTCGGAAGCCCATGTGCGTTTCGACGGTGTGAGCGCTCGGGATCTCGTCGCTCGCCTCTCCTCTCGCGCGCTCCCTGTGGAAGGAACGGTGCGGGGGACCCTCACGGTTCGGTGGCCAGGGCTGGCTATTACTCGCGCCTCAGGCGCGCTCGCGATGACGATCGCGCCATCTTCAACTTCGACGACCGATGCACTCCCAGTGCGCGGCGCACTCGATCTCGCTCTATCTCCCCGAGCACTGGCGGTGAAGGCTTCTTCGCTCCTCGTCGGCCGTTCAACAGTGAACCTCTCCGGCACCGTGAATTGGAATGGCGATCTCGATCTCGTCCTTCGGGTGCGTTCGGAGGACATGGCCGAGCAACAACGATTGCTCGAAGCGTACGGCTATCGGTTGCGCGCGCTGACGCAGGACCTCGTCCCACAACTCTCCGGGACGGGCGAATACTCCCTTCGCCTCGCCAAACGCGGAGACGAGTACGCGATCTCTGGCGAAGGGGAGGTGGGTGGACTCCTATTGGCGGGAGAGCGCGTTCACTCGCTGCGCGCGCGTTTCGCGCATGCGCACGGACGATGGCAGATCGAGGAAGCGCGCATTCTTTGGGAGACGGGCGCTCGAGCAGAACTGGCGATTGAGACGACCGAAGGAAATGGCTTCGCCGTGCGGGGCCAACTTCAGCGCGTGAACGTCGAACGATGGCTGAAAGCGCTGAATCTCGAATTGCCATTTTCCGGGAAACTCTCAGGTGAGATCGCGCTCGTCGGCTTGCCCGGAATCCCAAAAGGGACAGCCCGAATCCTGTTGGAAGATGGCGCGCTCTTGCTCCTCGAACGATCCCTGCGATTTCGCCACCTGATGGGTGCTTTTCACCTCGATCCTCCGCGCTATGAGATCCGCGACGTTCGCCTCGCGCTGGATTTCGGCACGATCGCGCTTTCGGGATCGCTGCGGAGCGACGACGGAGCATACGCGCTCGCGATGAGGGCAGAGGACGTAGATTTAGCGACCTTGCTGCGCACAGTAATGGGGCGAACGCCGAACGTCGGGGGGCAGATTGCGCTCGCGCTCTCGGGCCAAGGCACGCTCTCAGATCCCCGCCTCTCCGGCGATGTGCGCGTGCGTCAGCTCTCGATCGCCGGTCGCTCAGCCGGAGAGATCGTGGCGGAGTTGAAGACGAACAACGGTCGCCTGGAGATCCCCATCACGGCCACGCTCTTTGGCCAGACGCAAACGCTTCTTGGCACGCTCGACCTCACTGATCCCGCCCTCGTTCTCGACGTACGCGCGCGATTCGAGGATTTCGCGCTGACCCCGTATCTCCGTCTCGCTCGGCGGCTCTCGGAATGGCGAGGTGCGATGAGCGGAGAGCTGCGGCTCGAATGGCCGCTCGGATCGCGCAGCGAGTTCACGAACACTCGGCTGCCAGCGAACCGCACGACCGATGTGCGCGCCATGCTCGCTCTCTCACGTCTGAATCTCGTCATCAACGAATATGCCCTTCAGACGCGCCGACCGTTCGCATTACACATGCGCGGGCGACTGTTGAGAATCGAACCCGCCGCGCTAGTCGGCGAGAACACGAGCCTCGATTTGAGCGGCACGATAGATCTCGGCGAATTCCTCGGAGGACCGACGGGTCGCGGTCACGAGTTGGATTTGAACGGGTTGGTGGACCTGCGCCTTTTGCGCGGCCTATATCCCGGCCTCTTCGCTTCGGGGCGAGCGACGATTCGCGCGTCCCTGCGGGGATCGTTTGAGGAGCCGCGCTTGAGCGGCCTCATGGAGATCGAGGATCTCGCGCTGCGCGTGCTCGATTGGCCGGTCGCGCTCACCCATGGACAAGGGCGCATCCGGTTCACGGCCTCACAAGCGCTGATCGAGAACCTGCGCGCTCAAGCGAACGGCGGCGACGTGACCGTGAGCGGCGGGCTCTTGCTCAGGAACCTTCGCGCCGACCAATGGCGAATCATCGTTCGCAGCGAAGCCATCGCCCTCACATATCCTCGCGGACTTCGCTCCATCGTAGACGGGACGCTCACGCTGCAAGGGAACCGACAATTGCAAATCCTCTCGGGCACGATCACCGTACGCCGCTCCGAATACACTCAAGACGTGGACCTGGCGCAACTCATCCTCGCTCAGGCGGGCGAGCGACTGCGGCTCTCGCTCCTCGACGCGCCGATCCGCCCCCCATTGTCGCTTGACATCCGCGTCCAGGCGCTGGACACGCTCTTGGTTCGGAACAATCTCGCCGATGCTGTTGGGAGCGCCTCGCTGCATGTCGGAGGAACGCTGGCCTCCCCCGTCATCTCCGGGAACGTGATCGTCACGCGCGGCGTCGTGCGCTTCCGCAATCGCGAGTATCAGATCACGCGGGGGCGAATTGATTTCCCTCGCGATGGGACGGCGGCGGGCGCGCCTCGCTTTCAGCTCGAAGCGGAGAGCGACATCGCCGGATACCGCGTGATCGTCGGACTCCTCGGAACGCTCGACCGATTTCAGACGACGCTTCGCTCGGAGCCGACGTTGCCTTCGGAACAAATCCTCTCGCTAATCGCGACGGGCGAACTCTCGCAGCGCGCTATCTCCTCAACGACAGTGCCAACGGGATTGGGAACGGCGGCCAACTTGCTCATCGGCGAGCTGACGCACCGCGCTGAGGAATTCACGGGGAAGATCTTCGGCATCAACCGCTTTCAAATTGACCCACTGATCGTTGGCCGAGGTTCCGATCCGACCGCGCGTCTCACCATCGGGCGACAGATCAATCGCAATCTCTCCATCCTCTACGCGACGAACCTTTCAGGTCCTCAGGAACAGGTCATCATCGTCGAGTATCGCCTGAGCGACCGCTTCTCGCTCGTGGGGACGCGCGACCAAGACGGGAATTTCAGCTTTGATTTGCGAATCCGAAAGCGCTTCTGAACGAGCATGGAGCGAATCGGACGATCCGTCGCGCATCGGACCACCGCGGAGATCCCACCGCGGGAGAGACTTCGACAGGCGTCGGCAGCTATCATCGCTCGAAATCCCATCTGCTCGTTCTGCCCCTGGATGCATCGGGGGCTTCTTCTCGGTCTTGCACTGCTTTTGCCCGGCGCCCTGCGCGCGCAAGTGGAGCGTCCGACGTTGGCGTCCCTTCAAGGAAAGCCCATCGCTCAAATCGAGCTTCTTGTGAACGAGAAGCCCATCACGGATCCCCAGGACGAACTGCGGCGTGTCCTTCCGCTTCGGATCGGTGATCCTCTGCGTCTGGCGGACGTGCGTCGTGCGATCTCAGTGCTCTACGAATCCGCGCTCGCTTCCAACGTCATCGTGGAGGCCGAGGATATGCCTTCGGGCGTGCGGCTGCGATTCCGCCTCTCTCCGCAGCCACGGATCGGGCGCGTGAGCATGCAAGGCGCAGATCCCGACGTACAAGCGCGCCTGCTACTGCGACTCGGCGAATTAGCCCCCGGCGCGCGCTTCACCGAAGCTCTCCTCGCTCGCGCGGCGGAGGAGATCGTCGAGTTCTATCACGGCCTCGGATTCTTCGACTGCGAAGTCACTCCGGAAGTGACTTTCACCGATGACGGCCGGACGGCCAACGTGCTCTTTCGGATCGCTCCGGGTCCGCCGGCGCGCGTGGCCGAGGTGCGGATCACCGGCGAGGTGAGGCTCGATCGCAAAGAGCTGCTCGCGCGTTTGGAGAGTAAGCCCGGCGCGCTCTTCGATGCGCTGCGTCTGCAGAGCGATGTGCAGCGGATTCGCGAGCTGCATCTTCGGCGCGGATATCTGGCGCCGCGCATCGCCTCCCCGCGCTTGGAGCGCGCCGAGGGCGAGAATGCCCTCATCGTGGAGATCGCCGTCGAATCCGGTCCACAGGTCGAGGTCCAAGTCGAAGGATTCCCGCTCTCCGCGGAACAGCGGCATCAACTGCTCCCGATCCTTCGCCAAGGAGGCTTGGACGAAGCGACATTGGAAGAAGGACGGCTGAATCTCCTCGACTACGTCCAGCGTCAGGGATATTTCTTCGCCGAGGTGACGGTGACGCGCGCGGAGGCGGACGATCGCGTTCGCGTTCGCTATGAGATCCAACGAGGACGACGATACGCGCTGCGCGCCATTCGCGTGGAGGGGACATCGGCCGTCACCCTGGAACAGCTTCGTCCGCGCCTGGGCTCGGTCATCGGCGGACGGTGGGGACGAGGCCTCACCAGTCGTCAGCTCATGCAGCGCGATCAACAGGCCATCGTCGAAGCTTTGCGCGAACAGGGATACGCTCGCGCCCGCATGATCGCCGCGCGCCTGGCGGTTAGCTTGACCAAGGAGGACCTCCTCATCATTTACGCCGTGGACGAAGGGCCACGCTTGATCCTCGCGCAAGTGAATGTCGAAGGCGCGCGCGCTTTCTCTCCCGAGGAGTTGGTGCGGGCGAGTGGACTGCAAATCGGTGCTCCTTTTGTCGAAGCGCGCGTGCGCGACGCCATCGCTCGTCTCACCGAAATGTATGCGGATCGGGGCTATGCCGAAGCCACGATTACTCCCTTGATCCGCGAAGACGATGCGCACCGCGTCGCCGTGACGTTTCGCGTCCATGAGGGCGAGCCGTTGCGGATTGGATCCATCCTCATCCGAGGTAACCGCATCACCCGCGATCAAGCGATCCGGCGCTACGTGAGCTTTCGCGAAGGAGAATGGCTCCGTCCCGCCGAGCTGACGCGCAGCGAGGAACGCCTGTACGGCACCGGCGCCTTCCGTCGCGTCTCCATCACTGCGGAGGCGATCGAAGCGAATCCCTCCTCGCACGCCGTGCGCGATGTGCGCATCGAAGTGGACGAAGCCCCGCGCTATCAGTTGACCTACGGTTTTGGCTTCCGCACCGACGATGGACCGCGTGGCCTGCTCGAGCTCTCCGATGCCAACTTTCTCGGCCAACTCCGCACAGCCGCATTTCGCCTCCGCGCGAGCCGCCGTGAGCAAACCGGACAGCTCTCGTTCACCGATCCGAAGTTCTTCGGCACAGATTTCTCCTCTCTCGCCTCCGTCCTCTTCCAACGGCAGGAAGAGATCGCCTTCGACGCGAGCCGCTTGAGCATCCTCGCGCAGGTGGAGCGGTCCATTGGACCGCGCAGCTCCTTCCTCTTCCGCTACACGTTCAGCAACGTGATCATCTCCAATGTGACGGAGCCCGAGGAATTGCGTCGAGAGGATACGACGGTGCAACTCGGTCGGCTCTCCACCTCCTTCGTGCACGATTCGCGCGATAATCCGTTCGATCCGATGCACGGGACGTTCACGACGCTGGATGTCGCTATTGTCTCTCGGTTCCTCGGTGGAAGCGAGAACTTCGTGCGCTTCTTCGGCGAGCATCAACGCATGTATCGGCTTACCCCCCTGGCCGACGTCACCTTCGCATCGAACGTGCGCGTGGGGCTTGCGCGCCCCTACGGACGTTCGCTGACGATCCCCATCAGCGAGCGCTTCTTCGCTGGCGGTTCGACGACCTTGCGCGGCTTCGGTTTCGAACAAGCGGGGCCGCGCGCGCCCGATCCGAATCGCCCGGGTCAGACGCGTCCGTTCGGTGGTAACGCGCTCGTCATCGTGAACGCGGAATTGCGCTTTCCCGTGCTGCGCGCTTTGCGCCTCGGCGGAGCGATCTTCTACGACGGAGGGAACGTCTTCGCGCGCATCTCCGACATGAGTCTCCGTGATTTCACGCACACGGTGGGTCTCGGCTTGCGCATTAAGACCCCACTCGGTCCCCTGCGACTCGATTTCGGCGCTCTGCTCCGGCGCGCGCCCGGCGTTCCACGCACGCAACTGCATCTCACTTTCGGGAATCCCTTCTGAGGCGGCGCGAGATGAATGCGCTCCGGCAAAGCGACGCCAACAGTGAATCCCGCGCGACGCGATGGAGCGCGCGTCATTTCCACGGGCACGTCTTCCTGGCGCGATTTCTTCGGGGAGCGCTCCTCGGCTTGCTCGTCTTTCCCTTCCCGACTTCCGCACAGACGATCCTCGTGGATCGCATCGCCGCTGTCGTCAACGGCATGGTGATCACCGAGAGCGACATCCTCTGGTATCTCGCGTTGGATCCGGAGATACCTGAGGGGACATTCTCCGAAGATCTGAAAGCGCGCGCTTTGCAACAGCTCATTGATCAAGCGCTCCTTCACCAAGAAGCCGAGAAACTTCCGACGCTCACCATCGCGGAATCAGAGATCGAGGACTATCTCGCTCAACTGCGCGCGCGTTTCCCCTCCGAGGGCGCGTTCCGACGCCGTCTAGCAGCCGTCGGACTGGACGAGCGGACGCTTCGCGAGATCGCTCGCCGTCGGATGGAGATCTTGCGCTTCATTGATTTCCGCTTCCGTTCCTTCGTCTTCGTGAGCGAACAGGAAGTGCAGGGATATTACGAGGGCCATGTCGTCTCGGAAGCGCAACGACGCGGGACGACGCCTCCTTCGCTCGAGCAGGTTCGCTCACTCATCGAGCGCATCCTTCGCGAGGAGAAGACGAAAGCGGAGATGATCGCGTGGCTCGATGACGCGCGCCGAACAGCCGAGATCGTCCTCTATCCCCCGTACCGCTCTCTCCTGAAGTGAACGAAGGAGCCCCCTCAAAAATGCGCTCGGGAGGTGGTGTGGGCCCTCCAGGACTCGAACCTGGAACCAACGGATTATGAGTCCGCTGCTCTGACCGGTTGAGCTAAGGGCCCGTGATCCTGAAAAAGAGTTTGCCCGTTCTCGGGACCCGTGTCAAGCACTGAGGGATTCGTGAGATGGACTCTCGCTCAGAGGCTCAGTGAAGCACGAGCGAGTTCCCCGATGACACGCCACGCCCGTCTGCTCCACGAGATAGAGCAACGTGTCTCGATCGCAATCTACTAAGATCGCGCGCACGCGTTGAACGTGACCGGATGTCTCCCCTTTCCTCCATAATCGGTTGCGCGAACGACTGAAGTAATGGGCGTATCCGGTGCGCAACGTCTGTTCGACGGCTTCACGATTGGCGAAAGCCACCATGAGTACCTCGCGCGTCGTCGCCTCTTGCACGACAACGGGCACGAGTCCACCGGACTTCTGAAAGTCCACGTCATCGAGCGGAACGCCGGTCATAATCGCACCTCGACTCCCCGCTCGCGAAGAAAGCGCTTCACGTGCGGGATGGGATATTTGCCGTAGTGAAAGATGGAAGCGGCGAGGGCGGCATCCGCGCCTCCGATGGTCAAGACGTCGAGGATATGCTGAGGATGTCCACAGCCGCCACTGGCGATCACCGGGATGCGTACGCATTCGGCGATCGCGCGCGTCAGGTCGAGATCGTATCCCGCTTCCGTCCCGTCGCGATCAATGGAGGTCAGCAGGATCTCTCCCGCGCCCAGGGCTTCCGCTTCCCGCGCCCAAGCGATGGCGTCGCGCCCTGTCGGTCGCCGCCCTCCGTGCGAATAGACCTCGAACCAAAGGCGCTCGCCTTCCTGGCGCCGTCGCGCGTCAATGGCGACGACGACGCATTGTCGCCCGAACGTCTCGCTCAATTCACGAATGAGCGCGGGACGCTCAAGCGCCGCCGTGTTCACGGAGACTTTATCAGCACCACTGCACAAGATGAGGCGCGCGTCCTCCAACGTGCGAATTCCTCCTCCGACAGTGAAGGGGATATCGAGCGTGCTCGCCACGCGCTCCACCCACGCGCGCATCGTCTGTCGGTGTTCGATCGAGGCCGTGATGTCGAGGAAGACCAACTCGTCGGCGCCCTCCTCTCGATAGCGAGAGGCCAACTCCACCGGATCTCCCGCATCTCGAAGAGCGAGAAAATGCGTCCCTTTTCGAACGCGCCCTTGATCCACATCCAGACATGGGATGATGCGCTTGGTCAATCCCATCGCCTCATGCTTCCGAAGGACGTTCCGCATCGGACGAAGGAATGCTCCGGCGCTCTTCCTCAGCGAGCGCTCGACGAATTTCCTCAAGCGTCATCCACCCTTCATAAAGCGCCTTTCCGATCACTACGCCTTCGATTCCGGCGCGCTTCAATTCCACGACGTCGGAGACTCGACTGATCCCTCCGCTCGCTAGGATGCGGACATCTGAGACGGCGCTCAGCTCCGCGTAGATGTGAAAATCCGGACCGCTCAACGTCCCATCGCGTTCGACAGCGGTCACGAGGAATCGTCGGACGCCATAATCGCGAAATCGCGAGAGCGCTTCTTCGACAGTGACCGACGTCGGCCGCGTCCATCCCTCCGTCACGACGCGCTCTCGCGAGAAGTCGAGCGCGACGACGATCCGCTCCGGCCCGAAAGCTTCGATCAACCGACCGACGCAGGCCGGATCCTTCATGGCCAGTGTTCCAAGAACGATGCGCGCGACTCCTCGCTCGAGCCACTCCCGCGCCGCGCGCTCGCTACGAATCCCTCCACCCAATTGCACCGGGATCGTCACCCCCCTCACGAGCTGCTGAATCACGGAGAAATTCGAGCCCAACCCGAGCGCCGCATCCAAATCCACGAGATGCAAGGCATCGGCCTTTTGCTCCTGCCACCGCTTGGCGGTCGCCATCGGATCGGCGCTGTAGACCTTCGCCGTCGCGATCTGGCCGCGCGTCAAGCGCACGACTTTTCCCATGAAGAGATCCAACGCCGCTAAGAGTTCCATCGCTCCCTCGCTATGGCGAGAAAGTTCTCGAGCACGCGTCGTCCGACCCCCCCCGATTTCTCGGGATGGAATTGCATGCCGAAGAGCACGCCCTCGGCGACGATCGCCGGAAACGTCCGGCCATATTCCGCCTCCGCGAGGATGATCGTGGGATCCTCCGGATACGGATGATACGAATGGACGAAGTAAACCCACGCGCCGTCTTCGATTCCCTCGAGGAGACGATGCCGCTGCCGCACGCGCAGGGCGTTCCATCCGATGTGCGGCACCTTCACCGAATTCGGCAAGCGCACAACGCGCCCGCGGAAGAAGCTGAGACCGCGCCCCGCTCCCTCTTCGCTCTCCTCAAAGAGGATCTGCATACCGAGGCAGATGCCGAGAATCGGCTTTCCATCCGCAAGCCATTGCTGCAAGCGATCTCGCATCTCGCCGAGGCGTTCCGCTACTGGCGTGAAATGGCCAACGCCGGGGAGGACGAGCGCGGCGAAATCTTGCTCCGAGGGGAATTCCGCTGCGACGACGGGTTCCACCCCCGCTCGCTCCAACGCCGCGCACAAGCTGAACAAGTTCCCGACGCCGTAATCGAGCACGAGGACGCGCACGTCAGATCACCCCCTTGGAACTCGGCACGCCCGAGCGCTGCGGATCCGAACTCATGGCCGTGCGAAGCGCAAGGGCGAAGGCCTTCATCCCAGCTTCGATCTTGTGATGATCGTTCTCCCCATACAGCACGACGATGTGCACGCAGGCTTCCATCGCCGTCGCCAAGGAACGAAGGAAATGCGCGACGTCCTCGCGAGGCATGTCCTCGATCATCTCTCGTTGGAGTTTGAGATCCGTGACGCTGAAGGGACGACGCGCCAAATCCACGCTCGCGAGCGCCAGCGCCTCATCCAAGGGAACGAGCGCCGAGCCAAAGCGTCGGATCCCCTCCCGCTCACCGAGCGCCTGATTCATCGCCGCGCCGAGCGCCAGCGCCACGTCCTCGACGAGATGATGCACGAGATCACCCGTGGCCGTGACCGTCAAATCCATGAGGCTGTGATGAGCGAACACTTCGAGGATGTGCGCGAGAAAGGCGGGGCGTAATTCCACTTTCGCACGTCCCTGCCCATCAAGAAGGACTTCGACGACGATGTTCGTCTCGCGTGTCGTGCGATGTACGCGAGCCCGTCTCTCCATCCGACCTCCTCCTTTCGCTCACGCCCGACGAAACAGCTCAGGCAATTCGTTCACCGTCGGCAGAATCGCTGCAGCGCGCCGAG
This sequence comes from Blastocatellia bacterium, assembly GCA_025055075.1. Taxonomy (NCBI): domain Bacteria; kingdom Pseudomonadati; phylum Acidobacteriota; class Blastocatellia; species Blastocatellia bacterium. The sequence continues at coordinate 17,968 of JANWYV010000002.1, read as the reverse complement.
CGCGAAACCACGCGATCTTCTCTCGTGCCCCGTATCCCGTATTGTAAACCCCGACGAATGCGAAGCGCGCATCGCACGCGCGCTCGACCATGAGAGCATCCTCAGTCGAATCCCCGACGTACAACGCCTGTCGAAAATCTCCCATCGCGCGAGCAGCCCGCCACAGACCATACGGCTCCGGCTTCCCGATCGTCATTCCTGTCGGGGCGTTCCCCCATTCGTCTTCTAAAAAGACGAGGGCCTCCGGGTTGAACGCATCGAGTCGCTCTCCCAACGTCCGACGCGCTGATTCGCGCGATCGTCCGGAGACGATCCCTAAGCGCATCCGTCCGAACGTTCGCAATAACCATCCGAGCACTTCATCGGTGAGGATCGGGCGCTCTCGTTCCATGAGCCCAGGTCCCAAATGAAATCGCGGTTCCCATCCGAATTGCTCGCGGCAGTAGGCAGCGCCATAAAACAGCTCGTTGAACACGCGGATGACGAGGCTCTGCTCGGGCTCTCCCGGATAGCGAAGGAACCTCTGAAGCGCTTGAAACGCTTCTCGACGGCGACCCGCTATTCCCCATTCCTCGAGGATCGTTCGCTCGATCGAGGAAAGACCGGAGCTGTCGGCGCGTTCGGCCAGCTCGAGAAGTCGACGCCGCATCGCCGCTGACGGAAACGGATGGCGCAGCTCGATCACTTCCTCCACCGTCTTCGGACGACGCAGGCGTCCGACGTATGCCATGAATCGCTCGGCTGCGTCGCGAAGCTCTCGATTGGCCAACTCCCCATCCACTTGAAGGAAATCTTCCACCCATCGCTCGGGCAATTGAACGGCGATCCCCCATAAGATGGCGCACACCGTGTCCCAGTCGTTGTTGAATCCTCCGCTCCGTCGAAACTGATAAATGAGCCGTCGCGAGACCGGACGTGTGATCGGGCGCTGCGCGAGCTTGCTCAAGATGTACGAGACCGTTTCTCGAATCGCGAGATCGTACGACGGTCGGATGTCGATCAACACCCCATCGCAATCGAATAGGACGACGTCCACCGATGGCGCCTCGACAGCCCAATCCTCCCGAACATACACGATCCCCGCTCGAGTCCGTCGTTCGCGATAGTTCATCCGAGGGCCTCCTGAACCCGCGCGATCAACGCCCGATTCGTCTCCGGCGAGCCGACAGTCGCGCGCAGACACGCCCCATAACCGAGTACTTCGCCGACGTATTTCACGCGCAAGCCGTGTTCGGCCAGATGCCGCCAGACCATGTTCGCTCGATCACCGACTTCGAAGAGGACGAAGTTCGTCTGCGAGGGAAACGCGCGCACCCCCAAGGTCTGCAATGCCCGCCGCAGCCACTCGCGCTCCCGCTTGACGGTCTCGATGGTCGCGCGCACTTCTTCATACGCCTCCAAAAGGAGCCGGGCGAGTCGCACGGCGAATGCGTTCACCGGATAGGGATATTGCACTTTCTCGGCGAAAAGACGACTGAGACGCGGAGGCGCCAAAAGATAGCCGAGTCGCATCCCCGCCAATCCGAACGCCTTCGAGAACGTCCGCAGCAGAACTACGTTGGTCGAACGCGCCAGGAGCGGCAGCGCCGTCTCCGATGCGAATTCGACATAAGCTTCGTCCACGATAAGAAGGCCGGAGAACTCTCGCGCCAAGTGCTCGATCTCAGCCAAGGGGAATTGATTTCCCGTCGGATTGTTCGGGGAGCAGAGGAAGAGCACGCGCGCTCCGTGCGCTGCTCGCGCGAGCGCTTCCAAATCGAGGGAGAAATCTTCCCGCAATGGGACTTCGATCACCCGCGCTCCAGCGAACGCGCAGCGAATCCGATAGAAGGAATACGTGGGCGCGATCGTCACCGCTGTCGCTCCAGGCTCCAGGAAAGCCTGCGCCACGAGATCGATGAGCTGATCCCCACCACTTCCCAAGACGATGTGCTCGGGCTCGATCCCAAGATAGCGACTGAGGTCTCGCACCAAGGCCCGCGCGTCTCCGATGGCGTAGAAGCGAGGATCGAGCGTCTCCACAGCGCGCTGCGCCAACGTCACAAGGAGCGCCTTCGGCAAAAGGACATTCTCATTCGCATCGAGTTTGCCTTCCGACAGCTCGTCCCCTTCGGGGATCGGATACCCCTCCAGAGCGTCCAGCTCGTCGAGTCGCTGTTCCCACCACGCCCTCATCTCTTCATCCGATGGTCAAGACCTCGCACGCGTTCCTCTAAGGCGCGATAGTGATTCGGCAACCCTTCGGCGAGAGCGAGGATGCGCACCGGTTCCACGAATTGCGCGAGACTGCGCCGCGCGCATTCGGCGTACGTCACCCGTTTCAGGAAATCGAGGACCGAGAGACCAGAATAAGCGGCTGCCGTCCCCCCCGTGGGTAAGACGTGATTCGTGCCCAACACGTAATCGCTCGCACTCGCCGGGGAATGCGAACCAATGAGCACGAGTCCGGCCCGCGAGATGCCGCGCGCGACGCTTCTCGGACGCCGCGTCATGACTTGCACATGTTCGGGGGCCAAGGCATTTGCGAAGCGCACGAGCAAATCGAGATCCCCTTCCGCATAGAGCAGGAACCCTCGCCGAGCAAGCGCCTGCTGGATGATCGCACGACGCTCCGCCGTCGTGAGTCGTGCACGGAGTGCTCGCGCCGTCTCCTGCGCCAAATGACGAGAGGTCGCCAGCAACCCACAAAGACTGTCCTCCCCATGCTCGGCCTGTGCCACGAGATCAGCGGCGATCGCTTGCGGCGATGCCGTCTCGTCGGCCACGATGACCAGCTCGCTCGGCCCAGCCGGCAAATCAATCCCCACGCGCTCGGCAGCCAAAAGTTTCGCGGCCACAACATACGGTCCACCCGGCCCCACGATTTTCTCCACCGATGGGATCGTCGCCGTCCCGTAGGCGAGCGCTGCAATCGCCGTTGCTCCTCCTACGCGATATATCTCGGTGATCCCGCAGAGATCGGCCGCGACGAGAACGAGGGGATGAATCTCGCCCGTCTCTTGCCTCGGAGGGGAACAAATCACGATTCGCTCGACCCCAGCCAAGCGCGCGGGCACGACGTTCATGAGCACGGAGCTGGGATACGCCGCCTTTCCCCCCGGGACGTAACATCCCACACTTCGGATGGGACAATGCGCGCTCTCAATGACGACACCATCGGCGACGACGCGGACGCGCTTCAAGGCCTCGAGCCAACGTCGCTCGGCGCGTTCCAATCGGCGCCGCACCAACCGGAGTGCCGCGATCGCTTCGCGTGAAACCTCGCCGTAGGCCGCGCGAACGGCCTCCGGTTCGACCCGCAGCCGGTCCCGCGAGAGCACGACGCCATCGAATCGCGCCACATATTCCAGAAGCGCTTCATCCCCCCGCCTCCGAACGTCCTCTAGGATGCGGTGCACCTGTTCCCACACTGCTTTCGAGAGACCACGACGCTCGCGAATCTCCCGCAATCGCCGTTCAAAAGTACGCTGCGTCAACGCCCGAATCGGAATGAGCCATTTTTTACTCATGGGCCTCGTTGCGCGCGATCTCCTCCAAGGGCAAGATCTGTTGCGGTTCGTGAACGACGAGTCCCTGCGCTAATCGGCGAAGGGCGGGAAGCAGCGTGAGGAACTGCTGCTTCTCAACAATCGTATTCACCGAGTACCACCCGGGGGCCGAAAGCGGACTGACCGTCGGTCGCTTCAAGGCAGGCAGCGCCCGCAATAGCTCCTCCAAGTTCTCTTGCCGCACGTTCACGAAAATGTGGAGCTTCTTCTCGCTGTCAATCACGCCCTTGAGCAGCGTCATGATGTCGTAGATCTTCTCCCGCTTCTGCCGATCCCGCAGCGCGCGCCGATTGGCGATCAAAACAGCCGTGGACTCCAAAATCGTTTCGATCGGTTTGAGATTGTTCCGCTCCAGCGTCGTCCCCGTCTCGATGACGTCAACAATGACGTCCGTATCCTCAGGGGGTTTCGCCTCCGTGGCCCCGAACGAGAGATAGATGCTCACGCGATCGTTCGTCCCACGTCGCCACCAGGGCGTGACGATGAGCGGTTCCTTCCGTCCGAATTTCCGGCGATAGAGCGGATTGGCCTTCACATAGTCCGCCGTGATGTTCAAATACTCGGCGGAAATGCGGACTTTCCGCCCCTGGCGCCAGAACTTCCGAAAGAGATCCGTCAGCGAAGCGACATCCACGTCTTTCGGAACCGCGACGACCAATTTCACTCGCCCATATTCCAGATCCAAAAGGGTCTCAACATCCGCGCGCCCTTCTTGAATCCAATCCTTCCCCGTGATTCCGACATCATGCAGTCCTTCGGCGACGAAGATCGGAATCTCCTGCGGGCGGAGGATTTTCAGCTCGATCTGCGGATCGCTGATCTTCGGCCGATATGTACGCTCCCGGCCATAGATCTTGTACCAGGCTCGTTCCAGGAGATCGAACGTTGCTTTCTCGAGCGATCCCTTCGGGATCGCGAATTTCACCAGAGCCATCTCATGCTCCCACAGCGTTCGAGAAATCCTTCAGCTTCTCTCCCTCACCACGTCGAAAAGATTCCAATTTAAAAGGACGGGTGTCGGCCATGTCAAGGATGGCTCGGGAACCACGCCGACGTCAGTCGCAGCGATGGGAGGCCGAAAGAGGCAAGGCCCAGGTTTTTCCCCTTTTGCCTGCTTCCTTCCCAAGGGCTATACTAAGCGTCGGCTCGGGGTTTTTGAAATCCAAGGGCGAGGACGCATATGAAACGCATTCGCGATATCGTCGGCTCTCGCACCGAGGTTTACACGGTCCAGAAGACGGATTCTGTGCGACACGCCGCTCAAGAGATGACGCGACGGAACGTACGCGCCATCTCGGTCCTGGATGGAGACCGGTTGGTCGGCATTCTCTCGGAATGGGACATCATGACGAAGGTCGTCGCCGAAGGGCGCGATCCGGAGACGACGCGCGTCGAGGAGATCATGACGCCGGATCCGATGACGGCCACGCCGGATGCGACCTATGCCGAATGCTTGGTGACGATGCTCGCCAATGACTTTCAGCACCTGGTCGTCGTCACAACGGAAGGGAAGGTGCTAGGGACGGTCTCGCTTGGCGATCTACTCAGCCTCGATAAGAAGGAGCGAGACGAGGCGCTCGCATTCTACGAGCGGTTCTTCCAGATCTATTGAACGGGCATGAGGGAGAATCCTTCGACGCTGAGCGAGCGCGTTCGGGCGATCGTGGAGGATCATCTCTCGGGAGCGACGACGCTGACCGAGCAATTGGCCGAAGTCATGCGCGACGCGCTCTCCCTTTCATCTGCGGCAACCCCTGAGGACTTGGGGATGGAGCTACTCGACATCGGCGAGCGCGTGATTCGCGCGCACCCGAATATGGCGTCTCTCGTGCATTTGGTGAATACCGTCGTGCGCGCCACTGCTGGGATCGCGATGCTCGAGGAGGCTCGCTCTTCCGCTCAAGAGGCGCTCAACCGATTCCACAAGGAATGGCGGGAACACACGCGCGCGCTCGAAATTCGGGCGAGCGATCTCATTCCCGATGGCGCGCGTGTGCTCACCCATTCCTTCAGCGCCACTGTCCTCGCGGCTTTGCGCGCAGCGCACGCTCGCGGACGCTCTTTCTCGATCGTCTGCACGGAGTCTCGCCCTCTCTGCGAAGGCCGACGCTTCGCCGAACAGGCGCTCGCGCTCGGTCTCCCGGTGACGCTAATCGTGGACGCCGCCATGGCGGAATGGGCCGGCCGGTGCACGCTCGCACTCGTAGGCGCCGATTGCGTCGCTCCCGAAGGCGTGGTCAACAAGATTGGCACGCGGCTCCTGGCGCTCGCGGCTCGGGAATGCGGCATTCCCCTGTATGTGCTTGCCGAAAGCAGCAAGTTCTTCCCCGCCCTTTTGAGCGCTTCACGCTCGCAATCTCCCGTTGAGATCTGGGAGACGCCGCCGCTTGGACTCACGATCTGGAACGAATATTTTGAGACGACGCCGCTTGACCTCTTCACCGGCGTCCTCACCGAGCGCGGCCTTCTCTCTCCCGAAGACGTTCGACGCCATATCCGAGGGATCGTCATAGATGCACGCTTATGGTCACGGTTGAGATTATCGCCATCGGCAACGAACTCCTCTTAGGTGACACGCTCGACACGAACACGCAATGGTTGTGTCGGACCTTCACCGGGTTGGGCGGTCGGGTTGAGCGCGCTGTTCTCGTGCGCGACGATTGCTCGGCCATCGTTCGAGAGATCCGCGGAGCCTTAGGACGAGGGGTGCAGCTTCTGGTCACCTCTGGCGGACTCGGACCGACCGATGACGATCTGACGTTGCAGGCGGTCGCTGAAGCGCTTGAGCGCCCGCTCACGCTCAACGAGCGAGCGCTCGCTCTCGTGCGAGAGACCTATGAGCGACTCGTCGCAGCCGGTTATGTCGCCGATGCGCAACTCACGGAGAGCCGCATGAAAATGGCGCGCCTTCCCCAGGGAGCCGAGCCTCTCGCGAATCCGGTCGGAGCCGCTCCGGGCGTGCTCCTGCGCGTGAGTGGAACGACGCTGGTCAGTTTGCCGGGCGTTCCCGCCGAACTGAAGGCTATCGTGACCGGTCCGCTTCGTCCAATCCTGCAGGAGATCTTTGGCGCTGGCGTCTTCCGAGAGCGGGAAGTCATCGCTCTTTGTCGAGATGAGACAGTGCTGGCGCCCATCCTCCGCGAGGTCGCCGAGCGCCATCCCGAAATCTACATCAAATCCCGAGCGCGGGAGTTCGGCCCTGATATTCGCTTCCGCATCACGCTCTCGCTCTCCGGACGCGATCCGATGAGCGTCGAAGCTCGACTCGAAGAAGCGACGCGCGATCTCTGCGAGACACTGCGTCGAGCGCACATAGAGGTCGAAGCGTGAACGCGAAAGTCGCCGATTCGTGGCAAGCGGTGACGTTCTTAGGGACATGAAATCCGGATCGGCACCTGAGCGAAATTCACGAGGGCGAAACGCATCACGTCCCTTCTCGACGCGCCAAGCACCGGCTCGCTGCTCGAAGGAATGCCTCGCGCAAGTCGGGATCAGCGATTGATTCGGCCAACGGAGTCAGCTCGCGAAGCAAGCGTTCGTCCAAAGCGGTCTGAGGGGACGCCGACGACGCCTGCTCCTTAGGTCTCGGCGAGAAGACCTCTCGCTTCACGCGGTATTCAATGGCCTGCACGAGATCGGCCCCCAACAGGCGATTGATTCGTGCGAGGATGTCCGGCGAGAGCTTCTCCAGTTGCGCTTTCCACGTTCGATCGGCCGTCAAAACGATCAGGCGTCCCTCACGAAGCTGCATGGGGAAGGTGCGGGCGGCGATGGCATCGCCGACTAGGCGCGCCCACGCCACCTGCAGTACCCGCTCGCAAGCGCTCTCTTCGTATCCTATCATGCGCAGTGCGTGCGGGAGGATGTGAATCAATTCTTCCATCGCTCTCCGAAGACGCGCGGATTCCGCGTTTGACCACTCAATGTTTGATCTTCGCCCAATAGCTCAAAGGCTCGAAGTCCGGACTATTCTCCCTCGTGTGACAGGGCAGACAGCCTTCGGGCACACCGACTTTTCCATACGGACGCGTCGGATCTTCGAGATGGCGGGATGCCGGCCCGTGACACGCCTCGCACTGAACGTCTTTCAATCGAGGTGTGGAGAAGACATTGAGAAATCCTCCCGGCTGTTCATACCCAGTCACATGGCAGCCGAGACATTGCGGATCGTTCTCCCGCTTCACCTTTTGAAGCGTTGCGAAAGCGTGCGCATGCCCGGATTCTGTCCACACGGCATAGGCCGAATCGTGACACGGTTGGCAAGCGCGAGAGCCAACGAACATGGCTCCGTCGCCTGAAGCGGCATGCCGCGCCCTTCGACTTGCGGCCGTCGCGCGTTCAGCAATCCGCCGTTGTACGGCGGCGAGTTCGCTCCGAGCTTCCGCGCGCAGCGCCTCCGTCGCCGGATCGTCGGGAATGAGGCCGTCCAATTCGACATACCGCGCCACGACCCTCCATCGTCCGCCCTGTTCATCGTAGATGCGCAACTCGCCCAGGAGCTTCGTCTGATATACACTGTAGGCGATGTAGGTACGGCCGATGGTCTTCGGCTGCAGCCAGAGCGGACGCCCCACATCGGCCAAGATCACGTCCACCTCCGGATTCTCGCGCGCCAACGTCTCGATCATCTCCGGCGAGAGATAGGCGAGCACCACGACCAAATCGGCGCGCGCGCGCACTCGGAGGACGAGCGACCGCACGGCCGCGAGCGGGTCCAACACGACGAATTCTCGCCCGCGATAATTTCCAGATTCGGTCACGCCGATGAATCCGATCCGAAGCGTGCGTCGGTTGAGCCGTCCTCCGCTCAACTCCCGGATCACATACGGCTGCGGATTCGCATATGAGGCTTCACGGGCGCGCACGTTCGCCGAGAGGAAATGCTTCACCACGGGCGTCGCGGCGGCATGGTGACGGAACTCCTCCGATCGGAAACATCGCGCGAGCTGAGGGAGATCGTGATAAGAGAGATTCACCGCATCGAGCTTCATGTGCTCATACGCGCGAATCACCCACTCGTTGCCCACGACGACGTCTTCGGCGAGCTCTCCCGTCATCAGGTCAACTCGATCGCTGAAGAAGTAACCGGTATCCACGTGAAGAAACGGGACATCGGGATACCGCTCCTTGAATAGCCGAATGTACCCTTGACGACGCGCTATGCCGCCGAGTGGATTCTTCGGACAGCCGCAGACCTCCAGGTTCCCCATGATGTCGCCGCCGAAGAAGATCGCCGCGATGAACCCATCGTCTTGCCCTAATCGGCCAGAAAGCTTCGTCTTCCTCGCCTGCGCTCGCTCAAATTCGAAGACGTCCTTCGGCGACTGCGGCGTCGCCGTCTGTACCGTTCCTTCGACAGCCGACTCCGGTTTGGAGCCGCGAGACTGAATCGCGAGCAACACGAGCGCCCCGGCCGCGAGGATGATGAAAATGCCCACGAGTCGTCGGATCATCGGCCTTCCTCCTCTCGTTTCTTGGTCGGCGAGATCATACCTCAATCTTCCTGCCTCAGCAACCGGTCCGCGCGCGCACGGTATAATGCTCATCCGAATGAAGGATGGAGTGCCAGAGGCTGTGCGCAAGTCTCGGCCTCTAAGGCGCCCATTCCAACGCCGTCCCAGGGAGACGCCGGAGCACGTCAAGGCGATAAAAATTCACGATGTTGGGACTCGACCCCAACATCGAGGCGACGGCGCGATCCGAATACCCTTTCGCGAGAAGCTTCAGAAGCTCTATCTCGACGATGGGAACCTGGAGACGATGGCAGCGGCTGACCGTTCTCTCCTGCAGAAACTTCAGGAGTGCGCGCGCAATCGAAGGACTGAGGAAGGAAAACCCTCGACGCACCGCCACGAGCGCCCTCCGGAGGATCGCCGCGCTCTCGCATTTGGAGACATATCCCATCGCTCCCGCCGCAAACGCCTCGCGGACGATCTCCGGTTCCTCGATTTCGGAGAGGACGATCACGCGCGGCTTCGGGCTAAGACCCGCCATGTGTCTCAGGACGCGAAGCCCATCCGACGTGGGCAATGCAATGTCCATGATGATGACGTCCGGCCGCGTGGCTTCGACATGTTCCAGCAACCCACGTCCATCAAGTGCTTCCCCAACGACAGCATAGGAACCAAATCCCTCAATGAGGGATCTCAAGACGTGCCGCCAGAGCTGATGGGCATCCGCGATGACCAATCGTCCTTTCGCGCGCACTCGGCCTTCCCTCAACGGATCCCGATCCACAGAGCACACACCATACTGGCGCGTCGCTCCAACTCGCGCGTTTTCCCAAGCCTCTATGATCGCCGATTCTGGGACGTCCGGCAATTCGGTATACAGCGGATTTTCCATCCCCCAGGGGGAGTATTTCCGGGGAGGTGAGAAAAAGTGCGCGAGGATTATCCTTGAATGATCCCTCGACGGATCGCGTAGCGCACCAGTTCGGCAACGCTATGTACGTCGAGCTTCCGCATGATGTTCTCCCGATGCGTCTTCACCGTCTTCTCACTGATGCAGAGCATCTGGGCGATCTCTCTGTTCGAGTACCCCTCGGCGATGAGCTGAAGGATCTCTCGCTCGCGTGCCGTCAGATCGGAGAATTTCTCCTCGGGCGGGACTTTTCCGCGAGCGAAATCAAGATGCTGAGCGATCACCCGCCTGGAGATCGAAGAGCTCAAATAAGCCCCCCCCAAATGGACGGCTCGGATCGCAGCGATCAACTCCTCGCTCGCCGCATCCTTGAGCAGATACCCAGTGGCTCCAGCGTTCAAAATCTCCATCGCCATTTGGTCGTTCTCATGAACCGTCAGAATGAGGATCTTCGTCCTCGGCAGAGACTTGGCGATCTGACGCGTGGCTTCGATTCCATTCAAAATGGGCATCGAGATGTCCATGACGACGACGTCCGGCTTCAACGCCTCCGCCTTCTTGACGGCTTCGCGACCATCGCCTGCTTCCCCCACGACTTCGAAAGAGGGATCAGCTTCCAAGATCTTCCGTAGACCCTGCCTCAAGATCGTGTGATCGTCCGCCAATAAGACTCTGATCTTTCCCATAGCACTGCTTCGATCTCCCCCGATTGAATTTGGCTCGATTATATTCAAGCCGTGGGACGGACGCAATAGCGTGCTCCTCGTCCTGCGAGCCCCCTTCATGGAGGGGGCGGAGTTTGCTCTTTCACGCGGCTTCGCGCATAATTGAATGCTGTTACAAAACTCCAACCGAGGAGAGACCTATGGTGCCATCATTTAAGAACGAACCCTTCACCGACTTCAGCCAGGAAGCGAACCGACGAGCCATGTTCGAGGCCATCGCCAAAGTTGAGTCGGAATTCGGGCGAGAATATCCACTTATCATCGGGGGGAAGCGGCATACGACGGGGGATCTGTTGAAATCCGTCAATCCCTCTCAAACGGATCAAGTCGTGGGGTGGGCGCATCGCGGCAGCTCCGAGCATGTGGATCAAGCCCTGGAGGCGGCATGGAAGGCCTTCGCTTGGTGGGGGCGCCGTCCAGCCGAAGAGCGAGCGCGATATCTCTTCCAAGTTGCTCACGTCATGCGCCGCCGGAAGTTCGAACTGGCCGCATGGATCGTCCTGGAAGTCGGCAAGAGTTGGGCCGAGGCTGATGCCGACGTTGCCGAAGCCATCGACATGTGCGAGTTCTACGGGCGCCAGGCCATCCAATACGATGGCCCCCGTCCGGTCACTCCCTCCCCTCTTCCCAATGAGCACAACGAGTGGTTCTATATCCCGCTTGGGGCGGGCGCGATTATCCCTCCCTGGAATTTCCCTCTGGCGATCCTCGTGGGCATGACGATGGGCGCCGTCGCCGCAGGCAATACGGTCGTCGTGAAGCCCTCGAGCGACAGCCCCATCATCGCCGCGAAGTTCATGGAGGTGCTCGAAGAAGCTTCATTCCCTGAAGGCGTCGTGAACTATCTACCCGGAGCAGGATCGAAGGTCGGCGATTATTTGGTCGCCCATCCGCGCACGCGTTTCATCGCGTTCACCGGCTCTATGGAAGTCGGATTGCGCATCAACGAGATGGCTGCTCGAACCTCTCCCGGCCAGATCTGGATCAAGCGCGTGATCGCCGAAATGGGCGGCAAAAACGCCATCATCGTGGATAGTTCGGCCGATCTCGATGCTGCGGCCGAAGGGATTGTGATCTCCGCCTACGGCTACTCAGGGCAAAAATGCTCGGCGTGTTCGCGAGCCATCTTCCTGGAAGACGTCTATGAAGCGGGCGTTGAGAAAGTGATCGAACGCGCGCAAAAGATTACCGTTGGACCGACCAAAGATCCGGCCAATTGGATGGGCCCCGTCGTCAGCCAATCGGCTTACCAGTCCATCCTCGGCTACATCGAGATCGGAAAGAGCGAGGGCAAGCTGCTGCTCGGTGGACACGCCCTCGAAGAAGTCGGCAACGGATGGTTCATTGCTCCGACGATCTTTGGCGATGTCTCACCCTCAGCGCGAATCGCGCAGGAGGAGATCTTCGGGCCAGTCCTTGCTTGCCTGCGCGCCCGAGATTTCGATCATGCCTTGGAGATCGCCAACGGGACCGTCTACGGCTTGACCGGCGGCGTCTATAGCCGCACGCGCGAGCATATCGAGCGCGCGCGTCGGGAATTCCACGTAGGCAACCTTTACATCAATCGCAAGATCACCGGCGCGCTCGTGGACGTGCATCCCTTCGGAGGCTTCAATATGTCCGGCACGGACTCCAAAGCCGGTGGCCGCGATTACTTGCTCCTCTTCCTCCAAGCGAAATCCGTCGCTGAGAAGTTCTAGCGCGCGCAATACGGGGTCTCCACGCCAACGTGGAGACCCCTGAGGACAAGGCGGACGGTCCCTATCTTTCTTCCCCCCATCTGTGCCATAATTGTGCACGGGCATACGAGGGAGATGAACATGGCGCGCGAGAGGCCGATCTCAGTCCTCACCTTAGAAGAGGTCCTGAAGCAGTTCGCCATTCCCGGGGAATTGTACGAACGCCTCCCCGAAGGGAAGGTGCGCTGCTTCGCTTGCGGCCATCGCTGCGTGATCCTACCCGGATTGGAAGGCATTTGCAAGGTGCGCTATAACGAAGGCGGCACGCTTTACGTCCCCGCCAACTACGTCGTCGCCCTCCAATGCGATCCGATCGAGAAGAAACCCTTCTTCCACGTGCGTCCGGGCTCCCGCGCGCTCACCTTCGGTATGCTCGGCTGCGATCTCCACTGCGCTTATTGCCAAAACTGGCTGACGAGTCAAGCCCTTCGCGATCCTCTCGCTGGAGCTCCGCCACAAGCGATCACGGCGCGCGAAATGATCGCGCTGGCGCGCCGCTACCGCGCCGATTCGGTCATCAGCAGCTACAACGAGCCCCTCATCACGAGCGAATGGGCCATCATGGTCTTCAAAGAAGCGAAGCGCGCGGGCCTCTTGACCGGATACGTCTCCAATGGGAACGCCACGCCGGAAGTCCTCGATTACCTTCGCCCTTGGACCGATCTCTACAAGATTGATCTGAAGACGTTCAACGATCGGAACTATCGCCGACTCGGCGGCACGTTGAAGAGCGTCTTGGAGACGTGTCGCCTGGTCTTCGAGCGAGGGTTCTGGATGGAGATCGTCACCCTCGTCGTCCCCGGCTTCAACGATTCCGATGCGGAATTGCGCGACATCGCGCAATTCATCGCCTCGATCTCGCCGGACATTCCATGGCACGTAACCGCTTTCCACAAGGATTACAAGATGACGGATCCGGAGAACACTTCGCCTGAGACGCTCATTCGCGCGGCCGAGATCGGATATCAAGAGGGGCTTCGCTATGTGTACGCGGGGAATCTGCCGGGCATGGTCGGTCCCTTCGAGAACACATATTGTCCGCAATGTCGGATGCTCCTGATCGAACGCTATGGGTTTCGTATTCTCCAAGTGAATCTGGAGGATGGCGCGTGCCCGCGCTGTCACACGCCAATTCCAGGAGTGTGGTCGCTCCCTTCTGTTTCGGAAGCGTGAGGAAGCGCGAGTTCGACACGAGAGGCCAAGGACGGATCCGGCACTTACCGAAAGAGTCGTTTCAACGACTGCTTCAAAATCCACTCCGTCGAGTGATCGCTCTCACTGGCTAAGACGGCCGCCACCGTCTTCTCCGCGAGCGGTCGTGGATAACCGAGATTGAGGAGCGCCGAGATGACATCGCGCTTGACGGCTTCATCCGCCGCCCCCGCCTCAGCCGTTGCTTGATACGCCAACTCCGCTTCTTTCGTCGTGAGCGTTGCTAGTTTGTCGCGCAGCTCGACGATCAATCGCTCCGCCGTCTTCCGTCCCACGCCGGGGATCGCCGTCAATCGGGCCAGATCATTCGTGCGGATGGCCGGGATCAGTTGATCCACGCTCAGCCCCGAAAGGATCGTGATCGCTAACTTCGGACCAACACCCGCGACCGAGATCAAGCGCAAGAAGAGTTCCTTCTCGATCGGCGTGCGAAAGCCATAGAGTTGGAGCGTGTCCTCACGAACGTAGGTGTAGGTGAGCAACGAGACCGTGGAGCCGATCTCTCCCAATTCGTAGTAGGTGGAGAGGGGGATCGTCACCTCATAACCGACACCGTGAACGTCTATGACCACGGATGTCGGCTGTTTCTGAACGAGCGTGCCTCGCAGATGCGCGATCATCTCCGTTCGTCTCGACCCCACACGGTTGATGCAGCGGGAATTACTATACCGATGTCGCCTCAAATTCGTCAAACCGCGCTTGTTCCTCGCAAGGATCGGTCCAATACCCCCTTGACGATGCGAGCCCGTTGGCCGTATTTTGCTCCTGGTATGGATGAGCGGAACCTTCGCGAAGCGATCGTCGAGATCGGGCGACGCCTATACGAGCGTGGGTATATCGTCGCCAGCGACGGCAACATCAGCGTGCGCTTGCCCGAAGGTCGCATCCTGACCACGCCAACCGGCGTTTGCAAGGGCTTCCTCACGCCCCAAATGCTCGTCGTCGTAGATTCCGAAGGACGGAAGCTCGAAGGAACGCTCCCCCCCTCTTCCGAACTAGCCATGCATTTGGAGATCTACCAGAAGCGTCCGGACGTCCACGCCGTTGTCCATGCGCATCCCCCGTGCGGAACCGGATTCGCCGCCGCCGGCATGAGTTTAGATAAACCGCTCGTCTCCGAAATCGTGCTCACACTCGGATGCATTCCCTTGGCCGGTTACGGGACGCCCTCAACGCAAGAGCTTGTGGCCGCGATCGCTCCCTACGTGCCACATTACAATGCCCTGCTTCTCGCCAATCATGGCGCCGTCACTTACGGCCCAGACCTCGAGACGGCTTACTTCCGAATGGAGACCTTGGAGCATTTCGCGCGCATCACGCTCGTCGCGAAGCTCCTCGGAAGCGAACAGCCGCTTTCGGCCGAAGCCGTCCAAAAGCTCCTTCAAATTCGGGAGCGCGCGGGGACGACCTTTCCCGATCCGACATCCTGCAGCCCGCCGAATCAAGCATTCCCTACCTCATCCGATGAGATCATCACGCTCACGCGCCAGGAGTTGGTCGAGCTGGTTGTCGAGGTGGTCAGGGGAGTGCTTCGGCATTTGAAGCCGGTTCGGTGAACGAGGCGAGCTTGAGGTTTTAGATCAGCGAACGCCGCGCGGACGCCTTCGTCAGTAGGAAACCATCGCACGTAAATTGTGCGCAAGGAGCCGAGGGAACGGCCGCGCAGCCGACGCGGCGCAGCAATGGAAATGCCGGGCGCAAGGGCTCACTGTCCCGATCAAGACGGCAGACGCGATGGTCGCCCCCACCGATGTCACGCTCAGCAGCCTTGAGAAGACCGGCAGCCTGTCCCCACCCTCATGCTAAGGAAAGTCGCCGCCGTCAAAGCGATCGCCGACGCGGGAACGACTCTCTGTCGGCGTGCTGGCAAGCTGGTCAACATGCTCGCGACCACTTCGTGGATGAAGCGCTCCCGAGGAGTCTCCATGCCCAGGGAGCGAAATCACTCACGATCCTCGCGCGCCCGAGGAACCGCTATCGCCACTCGCAATGACCAACGGTGGCACGGTAAGAGGTTACTCGTCGCGCGTCCCTTTACATCAAACGCAAGCGAAGAGGCGAATTATCCAGTCGCTGTGGATACCGTCGGCGCGGGATTCTAAGAAACAATCCCCGCCGTCTCGGGAAGCTCCACTCGCACGACATGCGATTGTAAGGACCGTCCCGTTGATGCTGCTATCGCCAGTAGCATGGATACCACCCCGGTTGAGCCACAGCTTCATGCGGATTCGTCCCGCCTCACAGGAAACTTACTTCAGCAGATCCCTAGCGCGGAGGAGTTCACACCAGATGTCCGGTTGATCCTCTCGCTAGATCACACTCTCCGTGTCGCCCTTGATCCTCCCGATGACTTCTTTCCTCATCCATCGCGCGTCGCGCAAGATGTAGAGATAGATCGAATCCCGTTCTTCATCAATCAACCCCTTCAAGCCCAATTTCACCCGCTCCAACTGAGCTTCGCTCAACTCCCCTTCGAAGGCCGAATTCTGCACCCAATGCAGATACCGACGCAGGAACTGACACACCTTACCAACACGCTCCTGCTCGACATCGTAAACGAGAACGACGTACATACTCCCCCCCTCACCACCAAGCTCGCAGCGCTTGATAGGGCTCGATCCCCAACAAGTGGCGCACGAGTTTGTAACACTCCAATCGGATGAATCCGCGATAGGAGACATGCCGTCCCAATCGTCGGTGCTTCACCGTCGTCTGTAATCGGCCCTCGAACTCTTGAACGACGACCTTACGCGCTCGCTCCTTCAACGCGGCGAATCCCACCTCCGGTATGAGGTCGTCGTCTCCAATCATCTGCCGATTGATCAGCGCGAAGATCATCTTGTCCACGATCATGGGTTTGAAGATCTCGGCGATGTCGAGCGCTAAGGAGAACCGACGCGTCCCCGGCTCATGCAGATAGGAGATCGTCGGATTGAGCGGCGTCCGATAGATCTGCGAAAGCACGGCCGCATAGAGGAGTGAATTCCCGAAGCTGATGAGCGCATTAATGAGGTTATCAGGCGGTCGCTTCACGCGCTTGAGAAACGGCGTCTCTAAATTGAGAATCTCATTGAAGGCACGATAGTAGACCTCGCGCATGCGACCTTCAGCCCCCATGAGCGCCGCAATCGAATCCGCGCGCTCGATCTCTTCTCCCTCTTGTTCCAAAGCGCAAACGGCATCTTCCAAAGCCTTTCCCCGATTTCGATAATAAAGCAGATTACGATGCAAATGATGATAGGCCCCACGCGCGAACTCGCGCGCTATCCGCAAGCGCTTGGCCATGTCGGTGTAATGCTCGACCTGTTTCACTAAGAGATGCCCAGAGACATTCGTTTCACGGGGATAGTACGAGCCGCTGTAAAACCCGTAATAATTGAAGACGTGAACGGGGATGGCCTTCTGCGCGAAGAAGTTCAAGAGCTTCGTGTTCAGCGTGATCTCGCCGAAGAGGAAGATCTCCGCGACATCTTCAATCGGGATGATCCGGCGTTGTGGGGAGTCAGTGGGTGAGACCTGGGCAAATGAATCCTCGTCTTCATACTCCATGGATTCGGACTCCCCTCTCGTCTCATGCTCCAACGCATCGGCTGGAGAAGAACCCTCCCCATCCTGCAGCACCATCTCTTTCGCGTCGGCCGATTCGACAACGGCCCCATCAACTTCCTCATTTCCAGAAGGGCGTGCTGAATCTGCCCCTTCCAGATAAAGGGTATTACCTTTGCGCCGCAATCGTCCGCTTTGGAAGATGTAATAACTCCGTGCCATTCCTCTCCTCTGGTTTAAATTCGGCGCACTTCACGCCATCTCCTCGCCTCAAACGCGAGCTACATGTGAAACCGAACGAATCCACGGCGATTTCGATGCCCTCTTATCCCCAGCACAGCTCGATATATGCGCAGGAGCGACAGATGGGCATGAACGCTACGGCGGGCGGCGCGGGAAGCTGCTCGATCCGACGAACCTCGCGCAAGACCGCCTCGATTTCCTGCTCCGCCTCGTCGGTCAAATGAACCGGCTCGCGCCGCCGCTCTTTGGGGAATCGCAGCTCCCCGGTCAAGCCCGTCACGCCGAGCCGCTTCAAGTAGTACAGATAGTAGAGCACCTGAAGCCGCGCTGCTTCCTTCATGCGCCGGGAATATTTCACCTCGAGCACCTTCCCTTCGCTTTCCAAAAGATCCACCTTGATGAGGTTATCAATGAGCAATTCACGGCGAGGCTGTTCTCGATAGGCGCGTTCGTGAAGCAACTTGCCCAGGGCGACGCGCTCGCTGCTCTGCTCCATGCGGATGTCGTGGCTGTAGAGCCAGAGCTTGCGCGGACAGACAATGCAGTAATTGACCTTGATGCCGTTGGTCTTCAGCTCAGCAAATTCTTCGTC
>JANWYV010000001.1 GCA_025055075.1 Blastocatellia bacterium | reverse complement strand
GGAGCGCGCAGTTGGTGCACTTGCTGCCGCTGGCGGCCATCGGCACGATCGCCGACGTCGCGCCGCTTGTGGGAGAGAATCGCACGATCGCGCGCTTGGGATTAGCGGAACTCCGAACGCCCGAGCAGGTCGGGCTGCGCGTCCTCGCGGAAATGGCCGGACTCGCTCCGGATCGTCCGGTGACGAGCGAGGACGTCGCTTTTCGCCTCGCCCCTCGCCTGAACGCTGTCGGTCGGCTGAGCACGGCGCAACCGGCCATCGAACTGCTCCTGACAGAAGACATGGAGACGGCGAGACGATTGGCGGGTCACCTCAACGAGCAGAACGCCCGCCGCCAGCGGGAGGAGCAAGCCGTCCTCGCGGAGATCGAAGCGATGCTCGCGGAAGATCCGATGCTTCGCGAGCGAAAAGTGCTCGTACTCGCTCGCGAGGGATGGCACCGAGGCGTCCTCGGCTTGGTCGCGTCCAAGGTCGTGGAACGATTCGCGCGACCCGCGGTGGTTCTCGCCCTGGAGGACGAATGGGCGCATGGATCCGGGCGGAGCATTCCGGCCTTTCATCTGCTGCGGGGGTTGGAAGCGTGCGCCGATCTCTTCGAGCGTTACGGGGGACACGCGCACGCCGCGGGTCTCGTTCTCCGACGCGACCGCCTCGAAGAATTCCGCGAGCGCCTCACAGCCGAGGCTGAGCGCGTGCTCACCCCTCTTGATCTCGTTCCAACGCTCGTACTCGATGGAACGCTGACGCTCTCGGACGTGACGTTTGAATTCTGGCAACACCTCGCGCAGCTGGAGCCCTTCGGAGTGGGGAATCCGCGCCCGATCTTCCTCTTCGCGAACGTGCGCGTGGACGGCGAACCGCGCGTTCTGAAAGACCGACACCTCAAGCTCCGTCTCCGACAAGCGGAGAAGAGCATGGAAGCGCTCTGGTGGAATGGGATCGAACGGCTTCGGGAGCGCGCCTTCAAATCCCCCATTTGGCTCGCGGCGAGCATCGGGGAGTCGTTCTACGAGGGACTTCTCCACATTCACCTCGTGATCAAAGACCTGTCCGAAGCCCCACCGCCGCTCGTCTCGGCCCCCCCCTCACCATCTCTTACGATCGGAGGAGGCTCGTGAAGTGGCCTGAACCGAAATGGTCGCTCGCGATTCGCCTCTTGGCCATCGCGCTCTTCACGATCGTCGGAGCGGCGGTCGTCATCTCCTATCGGCAGCAGCACCACATCCTCCGACGGCGCGGCGCGGAGACGAAAGAGGCTTCTTTGAGCGCGCGCCTCGTCTCGGTGAGCGAGAATATCCGTCATCTTCAAGCTCAAGATGGGCGTCCGCTCTTTCTCCTCACGGCGGCCCGCGACGAAGTGTACGATGACGGGCACCATGAGCTGAGCGATGTGAGCGTGACGCTCTATGCCGCGGATGCTAGCGAGCGGGCGCGCATCACGGCTCGCCGCGCCGTGTACTATCAAACGTCCGGACTCGTGATCTTCGCCACCGATGTCCGAGCCTGGACGCGCGAAGGCTTGCGCTTCCAAACGGAGGAGCTGCGATATGACCAAGCGACCGAGATCCTGCGCACGGAACGTCCGGTGACATTCGAACATGCGAGCGGATGGGGAGAGAGCCAAGGAGCCGAAGTCCATCTGCGGCGCGATCAGCGAAGTCGCGTCTTCCTGCAGACCGTGCGATTCGGGATCGCGCCGACGACTCCCGACTCGAGCGAACCCTGGAATGGGCGCGCCGCCGCCGCCACGTTTGAGGGCGCGACGCTCACCTTCCGACTCACCGGAGATGTCGTGATCGCGCGAGATGCGGATGAACTGCGCGCGGATCGGCTCGAGGGTGTTCTCGATCGCGCGCATCGAGTTCGACATTTCACAGCCGAAGGGAACGTGCGCTTTCATTCGCGAACCGAACAGACGACGGTGGAGATCGTCAGCCAGAGCCTGATGGTCTCACTCACCGAACGGCGAGCTGTCTCGCGCGCAGTCGCAATCGGGTCGGTCCTGGCCCGCTTTCGAGATCGAACGGATGAGCGAGAATTGCGCGGTCCCCGCGTGGAGATCACCTTCGTCTCCTCGCGCAATGCTCTCGTCCCTCAATTCGCGCGGGCCGAGGGCGGGCGCGTGAGTCTCGCATTGCGGGATGGAGCGCCCGATCGGCGCACCGGCGAGCGACGTGTGGAGGCTGATCGCCTGGAAGCATTTTTCCGAACGGAGACGCGCGCGCTGGCAAGGTTGCGCGCCTCGGGCAATGTGCGGGTGGAGATCCCTCCGACGTCGTCGGCGAAGACGGCTGAGCGAACGACGATCTGGGCGCAAGAAGCGGAACTGACGTTCGACGGGGAGAAGAATCGTGCGACGCTCGGTCGCGCAAGTGGCGATATTCGTGTCCGGATCGAACCTGTGGACGCATCGGCGACGTCCTCGCAACGCCTGACCACGAGCGCTACCTTACTGGTCGAGTTCGACCCGAAGACGCGAGGGATCGCGCGATTGCTCCAATCCGGAAGATTTCGCTACGTGGAGGGCGATCGGCGCGCCGAGAGCGAGCGGGCGATCTACGAGGCCGACTCCGGATGGATCCGCTTGCGCGGAGGCGATCCGACCGTTTGGGATGCCCGTGGGAGGACGCGCGCGGATGAAGTGGACATGAACGTGCGAGAAGAGCGGAGCGTGGCTCGCGGTCGCGTGGTGACGACGATTCTCCCTCGCGAGGCGATGGCTCGCGCCTTGCCATTCGCTGAGCGCGATGCTCCCATCTTCATCGCCGCCGATCGGCTGGAGGCGGATCACCGGGCGCGACGGGTGCGCTATACAGGCGCCGTGCGCGCGTGGCAACAGGACACGTATCTCGCCACCGAAGCGCTGGAGTTGGACGAAGCGGGACGAACGTTGAACGCTTATGGGCGTGTGCGTTCGTTCCTCTTTCGCGCCCCTCGCGTCGAAGGGGGGCGAGCCGAGGCAGTCCCCATCTTCGTTTCCGCCGCGCGCCTCAGCTATTGCGAAGCCGAACGGAAGATCCTCTACGAGGGAGAGGTAAGCCTGCAACGCGGCGCGCAGCGTCTTCTGGCGGAATCACTCACGGTCTTCATGAAACCGGACGTGGCCGAGATCGAACGCGCTCTCGCTGAGCGGCGCGTCACGCTCATGGAGCCGGAACGCCGAGCGTATGCGGAGCGCGCCACCTATGACGCGGCCAGCGCGAGAATCGTTCTCGAAGGCGCTCCCGCGCGCGTGGAGGATGATCGTCACGGCGTGCGGCAACAGGGGGCTCGATTGACTTTCCAAGATGGGGGTGATAAAGTCTTGATCGAGGACGGCGAAGGGGCGCGCCGCGTGAAGACTGTGCGAACCATTCCGAGGGGAAAGCCGTGAGCGCATTGATCACAGAGACGAAGGAGACGGCCCTCGGCTCCAGGCCCCCTTCATTTCCCGACTGGCCTCATCGCGATGGAACCACCCTTCGCGCTTCGGGATTGACGAAATACTATCGAGGACGCTGCGTGCTTCGGGACGTCTCTCTGGAGGTGCATCCCGGGGAGATCGTCGGATTGCTGGGGCCCAATGGGGCGGGAAAGACGACGACCTTTCATTTGCTCGTTGGGATCGAGGTGCCCGATCGCGGCGCCGTGTTTTTAGATGGCCGTGAGATCACGACCTTACCCATGTATCTTCGCGCCCGACGAGGGCTCGTCTATCTCCCGCAAGAACCTTCGATCTTTCGCCGTCTGACAGTGGAAGAGAATATCCTCGCCGTTCTGGAACGACAGAAGCTCAGTCGCGCGGAGCGACAGCGCCGATTGGAAGAGGTCTTGGAAGATCTCGGCCTGACGTCGGTGCGTCGGGTTAAAGGCTATGCTCTCTCGGGTGGAGAACGACGGCGGACGGAGATCGCGCGCGCTCTGGTCATGGAGCCGCGCTTCCTGCTCTTGGATGAGCCGTTGACGGGGATCGATCCACTCGCTGTGGCCGATCTGCAACGGATCATCGTGCGATTGAAGGAACGGGGGATTGGGATCCTGATCACGGATCACAATGTGCGGGAGATGCTGCGGATCACGGACCGCGCGTATCTTCTCAGCGAGGGGCGCATCTTTCGCGCCGGCACGCCGGAGGTCCTGACGGAGGATCCGGAGGTCCGGCGCGTCTATTTGGGTGAGCACTTCCGGCTGTGACCTATGCCATCGGTGAAGATCACACAGGGATTGACGCAGCGTCTGGCGCTGACGCCGCAGCTCAAGCAACGCATTGATCTGCTGGCCATGACGAAACTGGAGTTGCTCGCCCTGGTGCGGCAGGAGCTGCGGGAGAATCCGGTTTTGGAGGAAGTGATCGAACCCGTTCCTTCGGCCGAGAAGGTGCTCCTCAATACGGAGCGCGAGTCCCGCGCGGCGATGTCGGAATCGGAGGAAACCCCATCGAAACCGAAGGACGTCTTCGAGGAGGTGGATTTCGAGGATTTCTTCCAGAACTATCTCGACCCGGTCCCGCAGACGGCGTGGGCGGAGCCCCCTCCGGAAGATGAGGCCTCGCTACTGGAGAAGCTGACGCCGAGTCGTCCCTCCCTTTATGAGGTCTTGCTGGAACAACTCCGTCTGATCGCTCCGAAGGATGCGGACGTGCGCGAGGCTGCGGAAGCGATCATCGGATGCCTCAACAGCGACGGCTATCTGGAGGCGACGCTCGAAGAGATCCGGGCCTTAGGAGGATGGTCCGACGAGGTCGTCGAGCGCGCGCTCGCTCTTGTGCAAAGCCTCGACCCTCCAGGGATCGGTGCCCGTGACCTGCGGGAATGCTTGCTGCTGCAGCTCCGCGCGCGGGGATGGGAGGATCGGTTGGCCGCCCGCCTCGTGCGAGAGCATCTGTGGGAGCTGCAACCGCATCGGTTGCCGGAGCTGGCTCAGCGGCTCAATCTCCCTCTGGAGACGCTCCGCGAGGAGCTGGAGGTCATCCGACAGTTAGACCCGCGCCCGGGACGAAACTTGGGGGCTGCTCCTCCGACCTACATCGCGCCTGAGGCGAGCATCGTAAAGGTGGACGATCGGTACGTGATCCTCTTTAACGAGGAGGGGCTACCGCAGCTTCGGATCAACGCCTATTATCGGCGGCTGCTCAGGGACGAACGCCTTCCCAAGGAGACGCGCGATTTCGTGCGCGAGCGCTTGCGCTCGGCGGTCGAACTCTTGAAGAACATCGAGCA
This sequence comes from Blastocatellia bacterium, assembly GCA_025055075.1. Classification (NCBI taxonomy): domain Bacteria; kingdom Pseudomonadati; phylum Acidobacteriota; class Blastocatellia; species Blastocatellia bacterium. The sequence goes on along the minus strand of JANWYV010000001.1, from coordinate 59,759 downwards.
TCGGCGGCGCGCGATCTACCGCGTATGTGAAGCGATCGTCCGGCGGCAACGGGATTTCCTCGACTACGGCCCGGAGCATTTGAAGCCGATGCTGTTGAAGGACATCGCGGCCGAATTGGGCCTCTCGCTCTCCACCGTCAGCCGCATCGTGAGCAACAAGTACATTGATACCCCACAGGGCCTGATCGAGCTGCGCCGCTTCTTCACCGAAGGCGTGAGGAAGGAGAACGGTGAGCAGATTTCGACGCGCGTTCTCAAGCTCCGCCTTCAAAAGCTCATCGAGCAAGAGGATCCGCGAGCCCCGCTGACCGATGAGGATCTCGTGCGTCTCTTGGAACGAGAGGGTATCCGACTCTCTCGCCGCACGGTGACGAAGTATCGGAAGCAGTTGGGCATTCCCAGCTCGCGAGATCGCTTGCTGCTTGCCGCAGGGAGGGGAAGATGAACGTTGAACTCACGACGCGAAATGTGACGCTCACGCCCACGATCGAGAAGCGTTTGCGACGAGCTTTGGAGAAGTTGGACCGCGTCCTCGACGATGCAGCCAAAGCGCACGTCATTGTGAGTGCGCAGAAGCACCGTTTCCTGGCGGAGATTCTCGTCACCTGGCGAGATCATCAGTTCACGGGGACGGCCGAGACGGACGACCTCTATAGCTCCGTCACCGGAGCCATCGACCGTCTCCTTCGACAAGTCCTCAAGCAGAAGGAGAAATTCGCGGCGCGTCGGCGGGCGACGCGCAAGCTCGTGAAGACGCTGCCCGTCGAGTCGCCGGCGCCGGAGGTGCGCATCATCCGCACGCCGCGATACTCGGTGAAGCCCCTGACCCCGGATGAGGCTGCCGAGCTGCTGCTGAAATCGAGCGATCACTTCCTCGTCTTTCGAAACTCGGAGACCGAGCGCGTGGCTGTCCTCTACAAGCGGAGCGATGGTCACCTCGGGTTGATCGAGCCGTGAGCCTTCGATGACCACCTCGTTCGTCCCGGAGATCACCGTCGCCGAACTATTGGCCCAAGCGCCTCCGGAACTGGAGCTTCGAGTGATCGCCGGCGCTGCGGGCGCGGCGAACGTGATTCGCTCGCCGCGGATTCAAAAGCTCGGGCTGGCGTTAGCCGGATTCCCACACTACGTCCACCCGGGGCGCGTTCAAATTCTGGGACAGAGCGAAGTGACCTTCCTGCAACATCTCTCCCCCTCGGATCGTCGGCAGGCCGTCGAGCGTCTCCCTTGGGGAGAGATCACGTGCGTGCTCGTGACGAAGGGGCTCACTCCCCCGCCGGAATTTCTGGACGCCGCCGAACGGCGACGCGTCCCGGTGCTCGTCTCTTCGCTCCTGAGTTCGATGGCGATCCTGAAGCTCACGGAGTTCTTGCAACGGACGCTCGCTCCGCGCCAGTGGATTCATGGCGTCATGGTAGAGGTCTTCGGCGTCGGCGTGCTCTTGCTCGGTGAATCCGGATTGGGCAAGAGCGAATGTGCGCTCGATCTCATTCAGCGCGGGCATCGGCTCGTCTCCGATGACGTCGTCGAGGTGCGCGCGCTCGGTTCGGATCGGGTGATCGGGCGAGCGCCGGAACGCGCGCAGGGGCACATGGAGATTCGCGGGCTGGGCATCCTCGACATCCGGGAATTGTTCGGCGTCGCTGCACTCGCCGAAGAAGCGCCGTTGGAGCTGGCCATCGCCTTCGAGCGCTGGGATCCGCAACGCGAGTATGATCCTCTGGGATTGCAGGAGGAGACGCTTCGTGTGCTTGACGTCCCGATCCCTCTGATTCGCCTTCCCATCACGTCCTGGCGCAATCTCCCGACGCTGGTGGAAGTAGCCGTGCGGAATCACCTGTTGAGACGCCGTGGCATAGATGCCATGCGTCGGTTCGTGCGCGCGCACGATGCGCTGGTCACGGGCGAGGCTCAGGACTCGCGGTGAGCAAATGCCGCTATGGCCTCTCCTTCTCCGCAAATTCTCATCCTCACGGGCTTGAGCGGCTCGGGGAAGACCTCGGCGGTCAAGGCCTTCGAGGACCTCGGATACTTCTGCGTGGATAACCTGCCGATTCATCTCATCCCCCCCTTCGTGGAGTTGTGCGAGCGCTCTCTGGAGACGCTCAAACGGGCCGTCATCGTCATTGACATCCGCGAGCGACAGTTCTTGCCGGACTTCCCTCGCCTGTACGATGAGCTGCGGCGGCAGGGGACGAACGTGAAGATCGTCTTCTTCGAGGCGAGCCCCGACGTCTTGCTGCGCCGTTTCTCGGAGACGCGCCGCCCGCATCCGCTGGCCGATGCGGAGACGGATCTCTCGGCGGCCATCGCGCGAGAGCGAGAGTTGCTGGCGGAGATTCGCGCCCGGGCGGATCTGATCATTGATACGTCCGAGCATACGGTCCACACGCTGCGCCGCTATGTGATCGAGCGCTTCGGCACGACCGACGCCCTGTTGGAGATGACGGTCACGCTCGTGAGCTTCGGATTCAAGCATGGCGTTCCGCCCGGACTGGATTTACTCTTCGACGTACGCTTTCTGCCGAACCCACACTTTGTGCCCGAGTTGCGCGAGCGAACGGGGCAAGATCCCGAAGTCGTCGCCTTCATGCATGCGCAGCCGGACACCGCGGAGACGATCGCCCATCTGGAGAATCTCCTCCGCTTTCTCCTGCCGCGCTATCAACGCGAGGGCCGCAGTTATGTGACGATCGGGATCGGGTGTACGGGGGGACGCCATCGTTCGGTGATGATCGTCGAGGAGCTAGCCCGCACGCTGCGGCGCGACGGATATAAGATTCGCGTCGCGCACCGCGATGTGGACAAACCGTGAGCGCGTCGCCTGCCTCGTCGAGGACGGGCGCGCACGCCGTGAGGTACAATTAGGAGGGCGCGCGGAAGAGATGAAGCGCGCCGGGCGCGTGGAGGGATTGCTTCGGTGATCTCTCTGTGAGGAAAGGGGGCATCCATGGGACTCGTTGGAGGCGTCGTCATCACGCATGGGCAATTGGCCACGGAGTTGGTGAACGCGGCCGAGATGATCATCGGCGAAATCAGCCACATTACGGCCGTCTCCATCGGTTGGCACGATGACGTCGAGGTGGCGCGCGAGACGATTCGCCAAGCGATCGCTCGCGTCAATAGCGGGCGGGGCGTGCTCTTGCTGACGGATATGTTCGGCGGGACGCCGACCAACCTCGCCGCTACATTCTTGGGGAGCGAACCGGTGGAGATCGTCACTGGCGTCAATCTGCCGATGATCCTGAAGCTCGCCGATCAGGATCCGAACGACGATCTGCTCACGGTAGCGCGAAAGGTCAAGGAGCAAGGGCAGAAGAACATCTACCTGGCCAGCGAGATTCTCACCCCCACCAAACGTTAGCCGAGGATGCAACGGCGAACCGTGCAAGTGACCAATCGTCTGGGGCTACACGCGCGGGCGGCGGCGAAGCTCGTGCACGTCGCCAATCGTTTCCAGAGCACGATCGCGCTCGCGCGGTGCGATAATGGACAGACCGTGGATGCCAAGAGCATTCTCGGCGTCTTGCTCTTGGCGGCTTCCGCGGGGACGTATTTGGACGTCATCGCGTCGGGAGACGACGAGGAGGAAGCGGTCGAGGCCATCTGTCGGTTAATCGAATCGAAATTCGGCGAGGAGGGAGGAGCGACATCGTGACGGCGAATCGCGCGACGCGTCCGGAGATCGTCCTTCGTGGATTGGGCGTTTCGCCGGGAGTGGGATGGGGTCCAGCGGTGCATTTGCCACGGCGCGGGCGCTTGGTCTTCCGACGATCGCTCGCCCCTCATGAGGTTGATGCGGAAGTGGCGCGATTCCAAACGGCCGTGGCCGTCGCTCGCGAACAGCTCCAGGCGCTGCGGCAGCGCATGGAACACGCTCTGGGGAGAGAACACGCCTACATCCTGGACGCGCAGCGATTGATGCTGGAAGATGCGGGGATCCTGGGAGAGATCGAGATGCTCATCCGCACAAACGCGATCAATGCGGAATGGGCCGTGAAGTTGGTCACCGATCGCATCCTGGCCATCTATGCGGAGATCAAGGACGATTATTTGCGCGAGCGCGGCAGCGACATCGAGGACGTGGCCCATCGGTTGCTCACCGTGCTCGTCGGAGAGCGCGATGCGTACGCCTTCCCGGAAGGCGCAGTCCTCGTGGGGGAGACACTTCCGCCGAGCCTCCTTGGAGAACTCGATCCGCAGCGCGTCGCTGGGCTGGTCATCGGCACGGGAGGATGGACTTCACACGCGGCCATTCTCGCGCGCGGTCTGGGCATTCCGGCTGTCTCCGGCATTCACGGCGCGCTCGCCCTCATCGAAAACCAAGCGCTCCTTCTTGTGGATGGGACCCAAGGGCTCGTCTTCGTGCACCCGGCACAAGAGGTCATTCGCCGATACGAGGAGCAGCAGAAGGAGCGCGAACGCCGATGGCTCCTGCTGCGCGAACGCGCACCGCTGCCGACGACGACAAGCGACGGGGTGTCCATCATTGTCCGCGCCAACATCGAACGGCTCTCGGAGTTGGAGGACGCTCGGCATTTTGGCGCGTGTGGCATTGGATTGTTGCGCACAGAGTTCCTCTTCCTGCAAGCGGCTCCGGAGCTGCCTTCAGAAGAGATGCAATGGCGAGCGTATCGCCAGGTCGCCGAGGCGGCCGGACCGGAGGGTGCTGTCATTCGCACAGTGGATTGGGACGAAAATCAGATGGCGGCGCTCGGGAGCCATCGAGCGCTTCGCGATGAGCCTCTCGTGCGGACGGGGATGGACGATCGGGAGCCGTGGATCCATGAACGCAATCCCGCACTTGGGCTTCGCGCCATTCGCTTCTCTCTCAATAGACCGCAAGTCCTGAGGACACAACTGCGCGCCATTGTGCGGGCCGCGGCATTCGGGAATCTTCGCATCGTCCTCCCCCTCATCACGAGGGTGGAGGAAGTCCACGAAGCGCGCCATGTGCTCGATGCCGTGTGTCGCGAGCTGCGCGCCGAAGGGTTTGAAGTCCCCGATCGCCTCCCATTGGGCGTGATGATCGAAACGCCAGCGGCCGTCTGGCTTGTGGAAGAACTCGCGACGGCGGCCGATTTCCTGAGTCTGGGGACGAACGACCTCATCCAATACATCTTGGCGGTGGATCGCGACAACGATCGCGTCGCACATCTCTATGATCCGCTTCATCCGGCCGTGCTGCGCGCTGTGCATCATGTGATGCGCGCGGCCGAACGCGCGGGCCTCGATCTCGAAGTCTGCGGGGAGATGGCCGCGCATCCGCTTCATGCGCTCGTGCTGCTCGGCCTAGGCGTGCGCATCCTGAGCATGCGCCCGCGCGCCATTCCCCTCATCCGCGATCTCATCCGACAGTGCGAGTTAGCGCGCGTGCGCGACCTCGCTCAAAAGGCGCTCACGGCCTCGCGCGGCATCGAGGTGCGACAGCTCGTGCTGCGAGGCCTTGAGGAGATGCACCTTGAGGTCTTCGATGAAGCACTGTTGAACGGAAGCGCTCCGCCCCCTCGAGATCCCCAATAAGATCCCACCTATGCGCTTCGAAAACCGCAGCGAGAAGTCCCGATCCGCTCGCCCCACGACAGACGCTGAAGCACCAATCCGCATCGTGCGCGTCTTGTCTCGATTGAACATCGGTGGCCCTTCGTTTCACGTCATCCTGCTGACGGCCGGGCTCAACGGGGAAGGCTTCCACTCCACGCTGATCATCGGCCGGGAGGGTCCGCGCGAGGGGAATCTGCTGGCTTACGCTCGCGCTCGCGGCGTGGAGCCGCTCGTGCTCGAATCCCTTCGGCGCGATCTGCGTCCCCTCGAAGATGGGCGAGCCTTCTTCCAACTTCTTCGTCTCTTTCGCCGATTGCGTCCGCAGATCGTTCACACGCACGCTTCCAAAGCCGGGGCTTTAGGCCGACTCGCGGCTCGGCTCGCGGGTGTCCCGATCATCGTGCACACGTTTCATGGACACACGTTCCACTCGTATTTTCACCCTCTCCTCTCTCGGCTCTTCCGCACGCTTGAGCGAGGATTGGCCCGTTGGACGACGCGGATCATCGCGATCAGCCCGACCCTCAAAGAGGAGCTGATCCGCTATCGCATTGCTCCGGCTGAGAAGATCGTCGTCATCCCGCTCGGTCTGGAACTCGATCGCTTCGCCGAGAGCGATCGCTTTCGCGGCGAACTTCGCCGTCAACTGGGTTTGGCCGAAGCGATTCCGCTCATCTGCTCGGTCGGTCGGCTCGTGCCGGTGAAGAACCATGCCCTGCTCTTTCAAGCCTTCGCCCGCGTCCTCCAACACAGGCCTGATGCTCATCTCCTCCTTGTTGGAGACGGGGAGCTGCGTCCTCAGCTTGAAGTGGCGAGTTGTCATCCTCCCTTGCGCGGGCATGTCTCGTTCCTCGGTTGGCGAGAGGATCTGGAGCGCGTCTACGCCGACGCAGATTTGGTCGTGAACAACTCCCTCAACGAGGGAACGCCGGTGGCCGTGATCGAAGCCATGGCCGCGGCTCGGCCCGTCATCGCCACAGCCGTCGGAGGCACGCCCGATCTCATTCGCGACGGAGAGACCGGATGGCTCGTTCCCTCGAAGGATCCGGAGGCACTGGCAGGGCGAATCCTCTATGTCCTCGACCATCCTGAGGAAGCTGCGCGCGTCGCCCGCGCCGCGCAAGCTTTCGCCCTCGCCCACTTTCAAGCCGACCAACTCATCCGGCGCATGCGAGAGCTCTATCTGACTCTGCTTGCATCGCGAGCAGACGAACGTACATTCATTGCTCGCGCATCCAGTGATTCGCCCGATAGAGGGCAAACGATTTCACCCACCCCGTGAGTGGCGATCTCCTCCTCGAAAGGGCTTCTCGCCCTCATACGCCTTCCCGGATCATATGAAGAGGGCATCCCCCGCGCGATGCGGCGCGCGCGGGGGATGAACGGGCCTCACGGATGCGGCGTGTGGCACTGCACGCAATTCATCCTGGCTCTCACATCGTCCATGCCCTTATCGCCATGGCATCTGAGGCACGTCGCGATAGACTCTGGCGGAACGTAGATGCCTTGGAACTTGCCGTCGGCCCATTGATTCAGAAGCTCAGCCGTGTAAGCCGCGACATCCCCTGTCAGCCGGCCGCATCGCTCCCTCCGCTCGAGCGACGTGGCCCGGAATCCCGAATCTCGGCACCACTTGGTCACCGAGATGTGGCACAAGGGAGATCCCGCGACGTTCTGCGGCAGCGGCCGCGTGTACCTCTGGACGAAGAACTTCCCGGTCTGGGCGTACTCATTGCTGATGTCCGTCGGCAGAGGCACTTGCGTGTACCAGCCCTGCAATTCATGGATGAGCCGATCGGCCGTCGGCTTATCGCACACGAGGTTGATGGCCGCCGCAGCGCCCAGGAGCGCTCCGCAAGTTCCGCCCCATCCGACGACGCCACCATGCCCCCAAATCATCATCTCGGGCGGAATGAGCGTGTATGGGTACCCGACGGTTTCGCGCAACGGGAGAATGATCGCGCGAAACGCACCATACGCGCATCCGTAACCTTTGTCCCAGTATCCCTCGTGCCCGAGCTTCCGGGCGTATTCGGGATCAATCTTCTTGTAGGGCCACGGCCAGGGAGGAAGCTCCATCCGCGCTTCTCCCTCGCGGCCGACGAGACTCACTCCAGCCACGCCTACCGCCGCACAGGCGGCGCATTTGGTCGTCAACGTCAGGAATTCCTTTCGCGTGAGTTTCCTTGAATTCATAGCACCCCCTCCTTCCTCGCGTTATCACTTCCGCCATGCCTTTTCAGCAAGCCGCGTGCCGAGACAGGCACCTTTGATTCCTCTAGAGTTAGCGCGCGGACGGCTCAGCTGCCTGTTGAAAAGCGCAACTGTTCCGTTGAACTCCTCAACATCGCTAAGCGCGCGATGCGCCATGACTTCCAACATCTATCCTCCGTGTGGCGTTGAAAAATTCAACGCTCGCGGGGAGGAGCGAATCCGACAGTTGAGCGGGAGACGCGTATTCTCCTGTTGCTCAATGGGTTTCCCAGACAGCGGAGAACGCTGCCGCGGGGCACGTTGATTGCATATGTTCTCGACGGATGAGGGAGGGAGCATGAAGCCAGAAGCGAACAAGTGGATGCGAAAGCGATGGGCAGGAGCCACAGGCGCTGCTTCCCCCGTGGTTTTCGAAGGCGAATATGATTCGGCTTTGCTCAAATGCGTGTGGATGCTGGCGGGGATTGTGGATTACAAGCTCTGCGATCGAGATTACGAATGCGAACAGTGCCCCTTCGATCGCGCTTTTCGAGAACAGACGGCAGGAGCCGTGGCTGAGAGGATCGCACGACGAGTCCCCGCGGAACGAATCGTGTACGATCGGGTTGAGGATCATGGGCTCGCCGGATGCCCGCTTTGCAAAGAGCAGCGAGACCCTCTCCATGAGCAGAGCGCGGGTCGTGATCTCACCTTCGTCCGCGAGGGATTTCACATGAAAGAAGCGCTCTTCTACCATCCGGCCCATCTATGGGCACGCATCGAGCGGCGAGGGAACGTGCGGATTGGCTTGGATGATTTCGGGCAGAAGCTTCTCGGACGCATTTATCAAGTGAAGCTCTCCGAGGTCGGCGCACGGGTGATCGCCGGACATCCGTGCGGCACGTTGGTGCACCAGGCGGGGGAGATCGCCGTGCCAGCTCCCATGACGGGGGTGGTCCGTCAGCTTAACGAGAAACTCAAGCGGTATCCCTCCCTTATCAATCACGATCCCTACGGAGAGGGATGGATGCTGATCCTTCAACCGGAACGCTTGCAGGAGGGATTGAGACACTTGCTCTACGGGGAGCAAGCGTTCGCTTGGTATGAGCAGGAGGTCGCCAGGCTACACCAAGAGATTCACGCGGCTTTGTGCACCATGGGAACGCCCCCAGAAGCCCTCGCCGGCCGCACGCTCCAAGATGGGGGCGTTCCCGTTTCACCTTCCGAGCGCGATCTCCTCGCCCCTCCCGCGAGGGAAGCGCTCATCGAACAGCTCGGCCCCACGGGGTGGGCGCAGGTGATCGCGCGATTCTTACATCCACAAGCCGGGCGCTCAAAAAGCGCGCCCGAGAGGAAGTCTCGACACAGGAGGTGACCTATGGTCGCGTTCTTCGTCATTCTCACGATTATCGGTTTCATCCTTGTGGATTCTCTCGTCCAATGGGCTGAAGCTCGACAGAGACGAGCTCTGAGGCGAGTGACGCCGCGTCCTGAGATCTTCCCGGCGCTCGCGTTGGAAACGGTCTCGGTCCCCGCTGGCCTCTTCCTGGACGAAGGACACACGTGGGTTCGCCTGGAACCGAACGGACGGACGCTGATCGGCATGGACGAGTTCGTGCGTCGAGCGATCGGTCGCGTGGACGCGGTGGAGCTGCCGAAAGTCGGCTCCGTCGTTCGGCGCGGTGATCCGCTGTTCGTCGTCCTGCAAAATGGCCGACGAGCCGTCTTCCGCGCACCGATCACTGGTGTCGTGAGCGCCATCAACGAGAACCTCGCGCGCCTTCCCGAGACGGGGCGGATGGACCCGTATGAAGAGGGATGGGTGTGCGCGCTGAAGCCGATGAACCTGGCAGCGCATCTGCGCCATCTGTTCGTCGCGGAAGAAGCGCGGGCATGGCTCCGCTCGGAAATCGAACGGCTCAAGGAGTTCTTGACCATGCGTCCGATGCTGCAACCGGCTCTCGGGCATGTCCTGCAGGACGGTGGACAGTGGGCGGAAGGTCTCCTGGAGACGCTGGATGAAGTTGGCTGGGCGGAATTCACGCGGACGTTCCTGCGGAGCCCGTCGGTAGAATAAGGGGAGCGGCAAAAGGCGCCGCTTCTGGCATCCGCAAGGAAGCGCGCGCCAGCCGCTCCTTATCCCGGAGCCAGTGGCATATGGGCTCGTGCCTCAGACATCAGTGGAACGGCTCCAGATGGGGGATTTGCCCCACCCCCGCTCCCTCGGGAGAAGAGAAGGGAGCGACCATTCCCTGCAAGTCCTTGAAATGAAAGCTTCCGGAAGTGAGCCCCGGGGAACCCCTCGCACTCCATCCGCGGCATGAAACTTGCATCCTTCTAGAAGGGAGGGCGCGTATGGGCGGCAAAAAAGGTCTTCTCTTTGACGTGACCCTGTGCATTGGGTGCGGCGCCTGCTACGAAGCGTGTAAGGAGCGAAACCGGCTCCCGCGAACGGTGGCGCACTTTCTAGACGATCAGCTCTCGGATCGAACCTATACGGTCGTGAAGAAGCGTGGGGGGCGATTCATTCGCCAACTCTGCATGCATTGCGAAGTCCCCACATGTGTCTCCGTCTGTCCAGTTGGCGCGTTGGAGAAGACGGCCACCGGCCCGGTCATCTATCATGAGGCGCGCTGTATCGGGTGTCGGTATTGCATGCTGGCGTGTCCCTTTGATATTCCGAAGTACGAATGGGGGAAGGTCCTGCCCCGCGTTCGAAAGTGCGACCTTTGTGCCGATCGCCTCGCGGCCGGGCGCCCCACGGCATGCGCCGAAGTTTGTCCGACGGGAGCGACGAAATTCGGTGACCGCCAGGCGTTGATCGAGGAAGCTCGCGCGCGGATCCGCGCCCGCCCCCAGAAATACGTGCCGAGGATCTACGGATTGGAGGAAGTCGGCGGCACATCGGTGTTGCTTCTTTCGGACGTCCCCTTCGAGCGCCTCGGCTATCGCACCGATCTGCTATCGGAACCGCTGCCGCTGCTGACGTGGCAGGTCTTACAGAAGATCCCTGATTTCGTCGTCGTCGGCAGCGTTCTGCTGGGCGGCATTTGGTGGATCACGAATCGGCGTCGAGAGGTCCAGATCCGAGAACGCGAAGAGCGGAAGAGGCGCGGCGCCTCTGAGGAAGTCTCGCGCGATCCCTCGGCGTCCGGATTTGTCGGTCCCTCACAGGAAGAGGAGTGATCTGCCCGCGCGCGTCGAGCGCGTGGGGCAAGCGATCTGGTGAGGAAGAAGGCTATGCGATGGAGCTTCCGCCGACCGAGTTTTTGGCAGCTCGTGTTTATCGTCATCCTGGGTGCTGGCCTCTACAGCACGGTCATTCGGTTCACCCGCGGCCTGGGGGCAAGCACAGCTCTGAGCGACGCCTTCCCCTGGGGATTGTGGATTGGGTTCGACGTCCTCTGCGGAGTAGCCCTGGCAGCCGGCGGATTCACCCTCAGCGCGGTCGTCTACATCTTCAACATCGAGCGGTTTCGCCCGATCATTCGTCCCACGATTCTCACCGCGTTCCTCGGATACGTGCTCGTCATCGTGGCTTTACTCTTCGACTTGGGACGCCCCTATCGTATCTGGCACCCGTTGGTCATGTGGAACCCGCACTCGGTGATGTTCGAAGTTGCGTGGTGCGTCATGCTCTACACGACGGTGCTCGCGCTGGAGTTCAGCCCGATGGTGTTCGAGCGCCTGAGGCTTGAGAGGCCACTGCGGATCCTTCACGCGCTGACGGTGCCATTGGTCATCCTCGGCGTCATCCTCTCGACGCTCCACCAATCCTCGCTCGGATCGCTCTATCTGATCGTCCCGGAGAAGCTGCATCCGCTCTGGTACTCGCCGCTCCTGCCCGTCTTCTTCTTCATTTCGGCGATCGCGCTCGGATGCGCGATGACCATCTTCGAGTCCTTTTTGAGCTACCGCGCGTTTCGGAAACGGCTGGAGATTGATCTGCTCGCCGATCTGGGCAAAGTGACCGTCGTCGCACTGGCCGTATACCTGGTCCTGAGAGTCCAAGACCTGGCCAGACGGGATGTGCTCGCGCGCGCCCTGGAACCGACCTACGAAGGGCGAATGTTCTTGGCGGAGACGCTGATGGGCGTGATTGGTCCCATCCTCTTGCTCAGCATTCGCCGCATCCGGATGGATCATTTCGGGCTCTTCGTCTCTGCCGTCCTGGTGGTCTTGGGCTTCATCATGAATCGGCTGAATGTGAGCATCACGGGGATGGAGGCCTCCTCCGGCGTCTCGTACTTCCCGAGTTGGACGGAGCTCTCGGTGACGTTGATGATCGTCGCCTTGGGCTTCGCGTTCTTTGGGCTGGCGGTGAAGTATCTGCCCGTCTTCCCGGAGATGGAACGCCTTCCGGCGCCCACCTTGGTGGAGCCTCCGGCCGTGGCCGTCCTGCGACGACCGTGGATCGGAACGACGCCTCTTGTGCTGATCCTCGGCGGGATCTTCTTCGTCAGCGCCATGGGGTCGGCCTACAGCGGTCTGCAATATCGCGAGCGGATGTTCGCTCCCGCGACCTCCGGCGAGGAGAGTGAGCCCGAGATCGCCGAAGGTCTGGAGCGGTTTGAAGTCCCTCCGGACATCACGTTCCCCCAAGGAGAAGCGAGTCCCGGACCGGTCACCTTCCGACATGCCTCGCACCTCAATTGGGAGCGACCCAATTGCACGGTCTGCCATCATGAGCCGTTCCGCATCTTGAAGGCATCTGGGAGGGGAGCGCCATCCCCCGCTCGCGATCTGCACGATGAACGACACTGTGGACGATGCCACGACGGGCGTACCTCTTTCAGCGTGAAGGAGGACTGCACGGCATGTCATCGGCCCTAGGAGGAGGGATGAAGCAAGACGGCGTTCGCCGATGGATGTCGAGCGTGAGCGTGAAGTTGGCCCTCTGGCTCATCGCGAGCATGGCGCTCGTCTTCGCGCTTCTCGGATACCAAACCCTGCAGCTCCACAAGCGCGATCTGGAGCAGATGACCATCATGAGCGCCGACCGCACCAGCGATGTCATCAAGCGAGGGCTGCGCTACAGCATGCTGCAGAACCACCGTGATGAGATCTACCACACGCTCCTCACCATCGGCGCGCAACCCGGCATTCACAAGATTCGCATCTTCGACAAGGAGGGACGCATCAGCTTCTCCACTGATGCGCGCGAGATGAATACGTTCGTGGACAAGCGCGCCGAGGCCTGCTACGCCTGCCATGCCCAGGAGCAGCCGCTCGCTCGATTGGAGCGTCCGGATCGCGTCCGCGTGTACGTGGGGGATCGCGGGGAGCGCATCTTGGGCCTCATCAACCCTATCGAGAATGAGCCGGGGTGCTACACCGCTCCGTGCCACGCGCACACAGCAGCGCAATCGGTACTCGGGGTGCTGGACGTGACGCTCTCGCTCGCTCCCGTGGACGCCGCCATTGCGGAGGGCCAGCGTCAACTCCTTCGCCTCTTCTTGATAAGCCTCCTCTTCGTCGCGCTCGTCGTCGTGGCCGTCACCGTGACGATGATCCATGTTCCGATCAAGCATCTGAAGAAGGGGACCGAACGTGTCGCCGCTGGCGACCTCGACTACAAAATCCCCCTCACCTCGCGCGATGAGCTCGGGGAATTGGCGGCCTCTTTCAACGCGATGACTGAGGAGCTGAAGCGCGCTCACGAGGAAGTGTTGAGTTGGGCGCGCACGTTGGAGGAACGCGTGGCCCAGAAGACGGCCGAGCTGCGGCGCGCGCATGAGCAAATGCTACATGCCGAGCGCATGGCCTCCATCGGGAAGCTCGCGGCCATCGTCGCGCATGAGATCAATAATCCCTTGTCCGGCATCCTCACGACGGCGAAACTCTTGCTCAAGAAGATGCGGGATCACGGGCTCTCGGCCGAGGACCTTGCGAGCGCGCGCCAATATCTGGAGTTGATCGCCAATGAGTCGGCGCGCTGCGGGGAGATCGTGAAGAACCTCTTGCAATTTGTGCGCCCCTCGCGCGCGCGTTTTCAACCGCATGACGTCAACGCGCTCATCCATCAATCGCTGCGCTTGATCCAGCACAAGATCGAACTGATGAGCTTGCAGACCAACGTACACCTCGATCCTTCCCTTCCCCCCATCGTCTGCGATGGCCAACAGATCCAACAAGCCTTGGTCGCCCTTTTGATCAACGCCTGCGAAGCGATGCAGCCGGAAGAGGGGGTGCTCGAGGTCCGCTCGCGGTTCCTCCCCGAGACTCAGCGCGTCGAAATCGCGATCCGCGACAACGGCGTTGGAATGGACGAGGAGACGCAACGGCACATCTTCGAGCCCTTCTTCACGACCAAAGAGAAAGAGGGGAGCCTTGGCCTCGGTCTTTCGGTCGTGCTCAGCATCCTCCACCGACACGGCGGGGAGATCCACGTGCAATCGGCACTCGGACAGGGGACGACCTTCACGCTTCACTTGCCGCTCACCCCGCCATCCCATGAGGAGGAACGCGCTGACCTCGCTTTCGATCTCTCTTCCACGGCTGCCCCAAGCGGCGCCGGCCAGAGCGGGAGGAACGCCCTATGACCTTGCCCAAGGACAAAGTCCGCATTTTGATCGTGGACGATGAGGCCGTCGTACGGGAATCCCTGGGAAATTGGTTCCGCGAAGAGGGGTACCTGGTGGACGTCGCGGGATCGGGAAAGGAGACCTTGCAGAAGCTGGCCGAATCCAGCTACGACCTCTTCCTCATCGACATCAAGATGCCCGGAATGGACGGCCTGCAATTGCAGCGACGCATTCGGGAGATCGCTCCCGACGCCACCATCATCATCATGACAGCTTACGCCTCGGTCGAGACGGCCGTGGAGGCGATGAAGCAAGGCGCTTACGATTATATCGTGAAGCCCTTCGATCCCGATCAATTGGAGCACGTCATTCGAAACGCCGTCGAACGAAAGCAATTGGTCGCCGAGAACATTCGGCTACGCGAGCGCCTTCAGGAGATGGAGCTGTTTCACGAAATCATCGGGCAGAGTCCGGCCATCCGACGCGTGCTCGAACAGATCCGGCTCGTCGCCATGTCGGATACGACGGTCCTCATCCGCGGGGAGAGTGGGACGGGGAAGGAGCTGGTCGCCCGCGCCATCCATGCCAATAGCCCGCGCCGTTACATGCCAATCGTGATCGTCAACTGCGGCGCCCTGGCCGAGGGCGTCATCGAGAGCGAGCTGTTCGGACACGAGAAAGGGGCGTTTACCGGCGCGCATTATCGGCGCAAGGGGAAATTCGAGTTGGCCGACGGGGGGACGCTCTTTTTGGATGAGATCGGCGATATCAGCCTCAAGACGCAGGTGGATCTGCTCCGCGTTCTCGAGGAGAAGAAGATCTTCCGCGTCGGGGGCAACACGCCCATCTCCGTAGACTTCCGCCTGATCGCAGCGACCAACAAGGACCTGGAGGCCTTGGTCGCCGAAGGGAAGTTCCGCGAGGACCTCTACTATCGGATCAACGTTTTCTCCATCACCATCCCGCCGCTCCGCGAGCGACGAGAGGACATCCCGCTTCTGGCCGAGCATTTCCTCAAAAAATTCGCGCGGAGCATGAACAAGCCGGTTCACGGCATCTCGACGGCGGCGATGGCGCTGCTGCAACAATACGATTGGCCAGGGAACGTGCGCGAGCTGCAGAACGCCATCGAGCGCGCCGTGCTCGTCTGCCGCGGGCGCGAGATCCAGCCGGAAGACCTCCCCCTCTACGTGAACGAGGCGCGAGAGTCCGCAGTTGGGAAAACGCTCGCTGAAGTCGAACGGCAGCATATCGCGCGGATCCTGCAGGAGACGGGGTGGAATATTTCGCAAGCGGCTCGCTTGCTCGGTATTGATCGCGTGACGCTCTACAATAAGATCCGGAAGTATCAGCTCAAACCCGATTCGCCGCGATGATGAGGAGAGGCCGTGGGGCGCGCGCTCATCGAACTGGTTCCGATTGGGAACGTGGACGCGGAAGTCCTCGACTTCCTCGCGCTCGTCCTGCCGGAGACGCTCCCGGTGTCTTGTCACATTCGGAATCATCCCGTCGAGCTGGAAGCGGCCTATCATCCCCTCCGGCAACAGTACCATTCGACGGAGCTGCTCGCGCAGTTGATCCGCGGGCACCGCAATCCGGCTGCGAAGGTTCTCGGCGTGACGGATGTGGACTTGTTCATCCCCATCCTCACGTTCGTCTTTGGCGAGGCGCAGCTTGGCGGAACGGCGGCCGTGCTCTCAATCTATCGCCTCGATCAACGGTTTTACGGGCTGCCGGAAGACCGTCGGCTCTTCTTCGAGCGGTGCGAGAAGGAAGCCTTGCACGAGTTGGGCCATACATTCGGTCTCGTCCACTGTTCGGATTTCGAGTGCGTCATGCACTTCTCGAATTCCATCGAGCACGTGGATTTGAAATCAAACGCTTTCTGCGCCTCCTGCGGGCGCATCGTGCGAGAAGCCATCGCGCGCCTGGCGAGCGCGCCGAAGGCCTCGTGATCTTGCCCGTCGTAAGGCGCGATGAGGAGACGACCATGCGAGAAGTCGCATTGATCCATGCCCTGCTGGAGCGCCTCGAGGAGGCGTTCGCGACCGATCCGTATCGAAAGATCATGAGCGTGCGCGTGCGACTAGGGATCGGGCGTGCGGCACCCGAACGCTTTCGCGCCGCCTTCGAGCGCTTGACGCTGGGGACTCCGGTCGAAGCCGCGCGCTTGGAGTTGGAGATCGTCCCAATGACTTTTCGATGCACCCTCTGCCATCATACGTTTCGTTCCGACGAAGCCCTCGGCGAATGCCCGCGCTGCGGGGCGCTCGGCGGCGAAGTGCTCGGCGGAGGGGAATTCGCCATCTTAGATGTCCGCCGGAAGAACGCGGCGGTCGTGAATTTCTCCAACGCTTCGCACGCGTGAGGGCGAGGGCGCTCACTCGCGTGAAGGCCCATTGGGTGTTACGCCCGCCGCCTCGAACGCGCTCATGAGCATCCCGAGCGCGATCGAAAGGAGTTTTGCCTCCGCACGATCCGAACGCGAGGGGATCAAAACCGGCACGGCGGCCCCAACGGCCACATGCGCGACGCGACGCCCGGCGAAATAGATGATCCCTTTGGCCAGGATATTGGCCACCTCAATATTCGGGCACACGAGAATGTCGGCGTGACCAGCCACGGCAGACGTCACCCCCTTGATCGCGGCCGACTCCGGGGAGATGGCGAGATCGAGCGAGAGTGGCCCCTCGATCACGCATCCGGGGATTTGCCCGCGTTCGTTCATCTTCGCGAGGATGGCCGCCTCCAGAGTCGAGGGGAGCACCGGATGGATCTTCTCCGTCGCTGAGAGCACAGCGACACGCGGCCTCTCCCATCCCAAGGCGTGAGCTACTGAGACGGCATTCCGAATGATCTCGATCTTCTGCGAGAGATCGGGGTTCGGAATCACTCCCCCATCGGTGATCATGCGCATGCGATACGGGTGATGCACCGGATCCTCGAAGAGCAACACGTCGCTCAACACGCGACCGGTGCGCACGCCTTCCTGGGGATCGAGAACTGCTTTGAGGAACGTGCTCGTGTCGGGAGAGCCTTTGAGCAAAATCCCTCCATGCTGGCGGGCGACGGCGACAGCCCGGCGGGCGGCCTCCTCCGATGTGCACGCCGGGATCAGGCGCGCTTCAGGAATTCCTGGAAGGCCGAGTGCACGCGCCGTGGCCTGAAGCTGATCGGGATCTCCAACGAACACGCTCTCGAGAGGCAGGCGCGACTCCGCCTCCACGGCGGCTTCCAATGCCGCGCGATTCTCAGCACCGGCGACGACGACGCGTTGTCGCGGAAGACGCCGAGCATGCTCCAGAAGATCATCGAGGCACGTGATCATCGTGCCGCTCATACGTACTCCTTCACCGGTTCTTCCCCCATGAGCGCGCGCCGCGCCATTTCGGCCATTGTTTTCATCTCCCATTCTTCAGGCAGGATGACGACCTCGGCGATGAACGCGACGCGCTCGCGAATCCAATCGGTCAGGAGCGTCGAGCGCGCCAAGCTTCCGATCAAGAGGATCGCATCCACACGCCCTCGCAGCACAGTCGCCATCGCGCCGATCTCCTTCGCGATCTGATAGGCCATGGCCTCATAGACCTCGCGGGCATAGGCGTCCCCCTCGGCAATGCGGCGTTCAACTTCAGTCGCCTCATTCGTCCCCAGATACGCCACGAGTCCGCCGCGCCCCATGACCAAACGCCGCATCTCCGATTCGGTGAATTTCCCGGAGAAGCACAGCGTGATGAAGGGTTGAAGCGGGAGCGAGCCTGTACGTTCCGGTGAAAACGGACCGTCGCTGGAAGCGTCGTTCGCATCCACGATGCGTCCGCCTCTAACGGCGGCCACGGAAATTCCCCCACCCAAATGCGCGATGACGAAGCTCGTCTGCGAGAGGGGCTTTCCCAACCGCGCAGCCATGGCCCGCGCCGCCGCATGCGCACTGAGCGCATGCGAGAGGCTCCGCCGCTCAATAAGCGGGTGTCCCGAATAGCGCGCCAAGGGTTCAAATTCGTCTACCGAGACTGGGTCCACGACGACGGCTAAGGCTCCCCATCGCTCAGCGAACTCCCAAGCGAGCACGCACCCGAGATTAGAGGGATGCTCGCCCTGAACGCCGCGGCGTGCATCCTCCAACATGCGCTCAGTGACGCGGTAGACGCCGCCCTCGACGGGCTTCAGGAGTCCCCCACGCCCGACGACGACAGCAATTCTCTCGCCACGCTCCCCCCATCGCTCGAGAGCTTGCGCGATCGCTTCGCGCCGCCAGGGAAGTTGCTCCCATAAGGTGGCGAATCGTTCCAGGTCTTCGACCCGATGCGTGATCGTCTCCTCATGCAGCAAGCGCTCGTCTTCAAAGAGCGCGATCTTAGTCGAAGTCGATCCGGGATTAATGGCGAAGATCTTCATCGCCCGCTCTCCCTGCCCGAGCTCGTGGTCGCACCGTTGCAACCTATAGGCGCGGCCCCGGATAGACCTTTTGCATGAGCCGATCCTTCACCTTGGTCCCCTGCTCGAACGCTCGATTGGCCTTCGTCCGCACGGGCTCGAAGCGGAACGCATGCCACTCCCATTTGGCTTCCGCCAGGAGCTTGCGCGCGACTTCTAAATCTCGAATTTCTCCGGAGACATCAAGCCGCTTCTCCTGAGCCGCTTCGACGAGGCGATCCGCCCAGATGATCACGCCGTTGGCCCGGCTGAGGCTGAGCAGCGTCTCCTGTGCGCTCTTCACAATCTGCGGATTCGGTGGCAAAAGCCCACCTTCCGTGCCATGACATCGGTTGCAAAGCGCGCCGATGTCGGTAGCGCTGCGCACCGTTGCGTTCGCCATGTCGGGATGGCACGTGCTGCAGAAGGGTCCAAGGCCAGCCGAGCTGAGTTTCAGATAATGTGCGCTCGTCGCATAAGCGGTACGCACTTCCCGATGACACACTCCGCAAGTCTCTATCTGATTCTTCCCATATACGCGACTCCGCTCATCAAATGAGGGGAATACCCCACGATGAGCTTCTTGAGCCGCCCGCGCCTGCGGATCGCCCCCATGACAAGCATCGCAGGTGACCCCCTTCTCTTTGTGAATCGAGAGATGCCAATCGTAGTAACGTTGGCTCAGCTCAAGCGGAGCCGTGATCCCCTGATGACAATTCACGCAACTATTCGGCGATTGAGGCCCGCCCCCGAAAGGGGATGAGATCCCCGAGTGCGCTCCAAGAAGCACACCCCCGATCCCAAGACCGAGAACGAAGACAAGGATCCGCATGATCGTTTCCTCCATCCGAGACGTTGTGGGCTCCACTTCTGTGAGCACCGACGCGCGCTCCCAGAGCTGAAATCAACGCGGAGTCCACAACGAACGGGTTCGACGAGAATGGCCGACAGCGTTCAACGAACGTCGCCGCGCAGGCCCTCTCCTCCCCTGCCAGATCCCGGTTCGCGCAAAACTCACCCCACATAATCTCACCAACACTCCTCTCTCAATGACGATGTAGCAATCCTTGTGCCGAAGTTGAGACGCCACGGCTGGCCCTTGACAGGACCGCCATTCGATTCCTCATCCAACAGTTCGAGGGAGCCTCACCCACAAATGGAACGCTCGGAGCACGCGAAGGATTTCTCTCAGGTCGGGGAAAATCCCCGGAGTGGGTTAAAAACCCCGCCGCGTGAGTGTTCGCAGCGCCTGAACGCTCCTCGTTCCTTGACAGGTGAAGGGGCCACTCCTATAATTCCGTCATGGAAACATCAGACGCGGGGTGGAGCAGCCTGGAAGCTCGTTGGGCTCATAACCCAAAGGTCGCGGGTTCAAATCCCGCCCCCGCAACCAACTTTTTTTTTGGCCTCGCAGCGCCAGATTTCGCGTTCCCTTTCGCATGTCCCCATGCACAATGGAGAGCAGATTCGACCGGCTGGTGTCAGACGAATGACCGCCACACCCGCCGTAAGCGTCTTGAGCTTTGACGTGACGAATCTCGCCGTGCGCCACATCATACCGAGATGGGGCCCCTGAACGCCGAATCCGTCCCCAATCATCCAGCGCCGGGGCGATTGGGAAGCGTTTGGTACTATTCGGCTCCACCCCATCCTCAGGTCTGCTGGTTTATGCCTTGTGAGATACAAGCCTACGTGCCAGGTCGAAACCACTTCCCGAGCCCAACGCATTCGTGGATGCCCCACCGCAAAGCCCTTGGCTTTCTGCGCGTCGCCCTCTCGTTGCCCCCCAGGTTCTTCAAAAGGCCAGTACGTAGGAGAATTTCACGAAGAATTCGCGCCCGATGTGAAAGCGTCGTTCCGGGGAAATCGTCTCGGCATTATAGCCGATGGCTAGGGCGCTGCGGGCAGTGAAATCGTAAGAGATGAGGGAATTGAGGTTAAACTGGTTGCGCCGATTGTCATTGTTGAATTGGGCGAGCACCCGGGCGCGCAGCTTGGGTGTGAATTGGTGACCAATACGGGCTAGGATGAGACTGCGATTCTCCTCCAGTTTTCCGTTCATGAAAGACTCGCGGAAGAGCTGGCCCCGCAGTTCGAGCTTGGTGCGCCCGGCCAGTCGCGCATTCAATCCCATTTCGTAGAACCAGACCCGACCGTAATAGTTGTCGCGAAAGTCCACGAACTTTCGCCGAACAACTTGAAGACTCAGCGAGATCGGCCGATTTTCGTTGGTCGTCAGGCCCAGGATGACGCGAGGCATGATGTAGACTCTCATCCGGTTGAGCCGTTTTTGATTAACAAACTCATAGAATCGCACCCGGTCGTAGGAATAGACGGCCCGCGCCGACCAGAAGTTTTTGAACTGCACCCGCAGGCGCAGATCGGCGCCCGAATCGTCGTGCTCGCCCGTCACCAAAGCGACGTGATCGTAGTTGGGCTCCAGGAAGATCTGCCGGATGCCGAAGCGATTGAGAAAAGGCTTGTAGGTAAAACTCATCTGTCCGCTCACGCGACCTGTCTCAGGCTCGAAGCCGATGCCGCTGACATCGAAATCGCGACCCAGGTACTTCGCCTCAACCTCGTATTCAAACTTATCGGAATCATAGCGGAACGCGGCAATCGCCCCAGCTTGCTCGAGCAAGCTCGCCCGCACGCCCGGATTTTGACTCACCGCCACCTGCGAGGAGAAAGTGATGTGTCGGCCTCGGGCAAGCGAGAGATCAATTCCATGAGCGCGCACCGAATGGGAGAAGTCGCTTTCGGGCTGATCTCGATTCACGGTGATGAATCCGAGCGCCGATTTTTCAAAGATGTCGCGCTGCAGGCGCAGGACGAAGAAATTGGCCCCCGGACTGAGCCGTCTCTGGCCTGAGCTGGGATCGAGGAAAAACTGATCGCGGGTGCGGGCTTCAAGGATACCTAGGTTGTATCGTCCGATCTTGCCAGTGATTTTTGCTCCGGCGGCGATGCGCTGCTCCGATCCATCAGGCACTCGCAGGCCCACTCGCCGGGAGAAGAAGAGTCGAAGCGGCGTGCGGAAGAAGTTCGACCCTTCGACGAAAAACGCCCGCTTCTCCGGGAAGAACAGCTCGAAGCGGGAGAGCGTGATGTTGATCTCGTCAGCCTCGGTCTGAGCAAAATCGGGATTGATCGTCAGATTCGCCTTCAGATTGGCCGTCAGGCCATAGCGCACATCCACTCCGGCGGTCGGATGGTAGCCAGAGACTGTAGGAATGGTCGTACGAAACCGCCCTGGCTGAAGGGTGAAGGGGATGATCTCCAGATCGCGTCCGGGCTGAATCTCAGTCAGCCCCTGGAGAACGCCCGACTTGGACGGCTTCATCACTCGATCAAATCGGGCGACCGGATACCAACGTACGACCTCATTCTTTCTCACGATCACCCGACCGAGATTCATCCCCCATGTCTGCGGGGACCTTCGAGGAAATCGAAGGATCTTAAACGGAATGGCAATTTCTGCTACCCAACCCAGTTCATCAATCGTCGCAGCGCTCTCCCACAACCCATCCCACGTTCCGTCATACAGACCAAAACCGGAGCCGCCCCCCGTCGTCTCCGACACGATGGCGTCGAATTGAACCCCCCGGGCGTTGACGCTAAAAAAATAGCCCGTGCGAAGATCATGAAACGTGTCCAAGAGAATATCCACGCTGTCGGAAAAAGTACGGGCATCATGAGCATCCAGGCGAGCGATGATCCGGTTCGGTTCCGAGTCAAAACACCGAAAGCCGAAATAGAGCTTGTTGTGATCGTAAAAAATCCGAACTTCGGTCCGTTCGGTCGCAGGCTTGCCCTCGTCGGGTTCCGTTTGGGTGAAATCCTGGATCGGCTCGATCTCGCCCCATACCGGCTCGTCCAACCGACCATCAATTTTCACCTGAGCATCGAACCGCCGGATCGTAGCGACGCGTAAGGGAGGATGACCGGATTCCATCGTGCGATTCTGCTCCGCCAGCCCGTGGCCAAAGAAAGCCAGGATCGCGACCACCAAGAGTCCTACATAACCACGCGGACGTCCCACACCGCACTCTCCCTCAAGAGACTCGAGCTTGTCACCGACATACGATCCACAGGAAAAAGTATGAGCAGGTACCAGCTCCGTCGTCAACCGAGCCCGTTTGGGAACCCTCGTTTTTCATGACTCATGGAGTGACTGAGGGCGAGAGGCGAACGACAGACTTCACACGAAGCGACCTCTCGCCAACATGGAGGCCTTGCTCCCGAGTGCGACAAGGAACGATCGCTCGCGAACGCTTCAGCAAGATCACCCGGCGAGGGGGGATTCCCTACCCCGGTTGTGAGGATCACCCGTGGTAGGGGCCACAATGAGTGAGCGAATGGCTCCCCCCTCGCGATTTATTCAAAACTGAAAGCGCAAACCGCCGTGCACGAGTCGCGGGGGGCCTGGCAAAATCCCGCGCGTTCGGTCAGCGATGTACAAGCGATCGAAGAGGTTTTTCACCGTAACGAAGAACGTCAGACCGCGCGATTCCACGCGATAGTTCAGCGTCAGATTCCAGATCGTATACGCGGGCAACAGCCCTCGCTGACCGTCGGGCGTCGGCGCGATCGTGTTCAAATCGTCGCCGAATTGATCGCTGACATGAACGGCCTCCAGGAGCGCGTCCAATCCGCGCGGATGCGCATATCCGAGCTGGAAATTCATGAGATGCTTCGGCGCATAGGGAAGCCGATTCCCGCTCACGCTCACAGTGCTGAATCCCGGAATGCTGCTGAATCGCCGGCCGACGAACTTCGCCGTCGGGATATAGGTGTAAGCAGTGCGGACATAGACGTTGTGCGTCATGTTGAGTAGCGAGCCCATATCCACGCGGCCGGTGAATTCCATCCCCTGATGGAGCGTCTCTCCCGCGTTGGTGAACGTTGCGCCGATGCCGCCAGCGACGCTCGCCGGAACGATCTGGTTCTCGAAATCCATGCGGAAGAACGTCGCCTCCAGCTTCAGGCCGGAGACGGGCCAGCTTCGCACGCCCACTTCATAGGTCCAACTCCGTTCGGGATCGAGATCGATCGTTCCCCCCGCATTGTCAATAATGTCCTCGGTGCGCGGTGGAGCGAATCCGCGATGCGCCCCGCCGAAGATCGTCGTGTGAGACGCCGGAGCGAACGTAATGCCGATGCCCGGGATGACCTCCGTCAGATGCGTGCGCCCAGTCGCGCCCGCGCCGCGATTAGCCAACCGGTTCGTGCGCTCATAGCGAACGTGCTCCAGGCGCAGGCCCGGCGTGAGCGTCCACCGGCCAAGCAGAAACCGATGCTGAATGAAGCCCGAGTACGCCTGGTTCTTCCGTTCATTGTCCTCGACCAGTGCGCCTGTGCGAGCCGTCGGCGCTTGGCCGTTCATCTGTCTACGATCCTGCCGCTCGAAGTGCGCGCGAAAACCAAATTCCGTTTCGCCCCGAATGCCGAGAATTCGGTCGAAGGCCCGAATGCGCGGCTCGATCCCCCAGGTGTAATATTTGCGCAATCGCCCTTCGTTACCGCAAGTCGTCAGAAGATCTTCCATGCCGCGGCAACCGGGATCGCCGCGCCGATTCGGGCGCTGATTGGAATTGCTCGATTGTCGCCACCAATCACGGAAGAACATCGAGCCGTAAAGGCTGGTCGTGAGCACAACCTCGTTCTTCAGGATATAGGCGTGAGTGACGGACGCTCCGTACCGATCTCCCACGAAGCGATCATTGAGGAAGGGATTCTGACGCGGATTGGCGAGGTATTCGTCGAGCCGCAAACCCGAATAGGTCACCTGCGAGTTCTCGCCGTAGTAATTGCCCTTGATCGTCAAGGCGTGCTTGGAGCCGAGCGCAGTGACGAGCTTGAGGTTCGCATCATTGAGCCCCGTGCGCGTGTTGTCGCGCGAGCCCTCGCCCTGCTTGCGCATGTAATCGAGGAGTAATCCCGTGCCGCCCCACGTCCCGCCATAGCTGAGGTGCCCGTCGAGATAATCACGATTGCCCCCCATGAGCGTCAGAGCGCCGCGTGATTTCTCGGGAGGATTCGGCGTAATGTAGTTGATAACGCCGCCGATGGTCATCGGACCGTAGAGGATTTGCCCCGATCCTTTGATGACCTCGATGCTCTCGAACCGATCCACCGGCGGATGATAGTACGAGGCATTATCACCATAGGGCGCATAGGTCAGCGGGATGCCGTCTTCGAGAAGCAACACCTTGGTCGAGCGCGTGGGATTCAGCCCGCGAATGCCGATATTCGGGCGCAGGCCGAACCCCTCCTCGTCGCGCGCGAACACGCCCGTGACCTTACGCAAAGCTTCGTTGATCGTGAAAACGTGGCTCGCATCGAGCACTTGCCGATCCAGGATCTCAACCGATCCGGGAATTCGCCGCAGCGTCTCCGGCGTATCCACGATGGTCCCCGCCAAGACGACGACCTCCTCCGCGATCGGCCGCGGCGAGAGCACGAATGTCAGCTCCAAACGAGCTCCGGCCGCGAGGACGACTTCACGAGATTGAGAGGCAAACCCATCGGCCGAGACGAGGATCCGATAGCGCCCGGGATTGAGATGGTCGAAGCCAAAATCACCGATGCCATCGGTGCGAGCGATGCGATGAATGCCAGCGGTCGGCTCCCAAAGTTGGACGATGGCCTCGGGGACGATCGCTCCCGTCTGATCGGTCACACGCCCCACGATGGCTCCCATACGTCCTTGGGCGAATCCGACCCCGTAGACTAGGCATCCCATGAGCCCCACGATCCCCCAGATTCGAGACATAACTCCCCTCCTTCGCGAATTGATCGGCGCGGTTTCGCGCTTTAAGAAATCGAAAACCATTTTCAATTTCCAAGGAGGGGATTATAGCCCGAATCCGTCCCGCTGTCAATCCCCTTTTCTGACGAGCGACGCGAGTTCCGCCGGTCGGAAGAAGCGACGCGTTTGACATCGCTGCTCACGTCTGTTAGCTTAGCAACCGCGCGAGTGGAAGGAGAGCGATGATGAAAGACATCTTCATCTTGGGCGGCGCTCGAACGCCCATGGGAGAATACGGAGGACGACTCAAGGATTTCACGGAGATCGAGCTCGGAGCGATCGCAGCGCGTGCCGCCCTCGACCGATCGCGAGTCGCTCCTGAGGAGATTGATCACGTCATTTTTGGCAACGTCCTTCAATCGTCGAGCAACGCGATCTACGGGGCGCGGCATGTGGGTTTGAAGGCGGGCGTGCCCATTGATCGTCCAGCCCTGACGGTCAATCGGCTATGTGGTTCGGGCATGCAAGCGATCATCAGCGGCGCTCACATGATCCTCCTAGGAGAAGCGCATTTGGTTCTGGCCGGAGGGATGGAATCTATGTCCCAAGCACCGTATGTTGTGCGCGGTGCACGGTGGGGCGTGCGGCTCGGTCATGCGCAGTTGGAGGATTACCTTTGGGCCTCTTTGTACGACAGCTCTTGCGGATACATGATGGCGCAGACGGCGGAGAATCTGGCTCGGCGGATGAACATCTCGCGCGAGGAACAGGACGAGTTCGCCCTGCTCAGTCAGCGCCGAGCGGCTGCCGCGCGCCAGGCCGGGAAGTTTCGCGAGGAGATCGTTCCCATCGAGCTGAAGACCAAAGAAGGGAGTGAACTCTTTGACTTCGACGATCACATGCGTCCGGATACGACGCTGGAAGCGCTCGCCCGATTGAAGCCCGTCTTCTCCCCCGATGGATGTGTGACGGCGGGGAATGCTTCGGGGATTGTGGATGGGGCCGCGGCCGTTGTTCTTGGAGATGAAGAAGCACTTCGCTCCCGTGAGGTGAAGCCTCTTGGACGCATTGTCTCCTGGGGCATTGTAGGCGTTGATCCAGCCATTATGGGCATCGGTCCGGTTCCGGCCTCGCAACAGGCTTTGAAGAAAGCCGGATTGAAGCTGGAGGATATGGACCTCATCGAGATCAACGAAGCCTTTGCGGCGCAATATCTCGCCGTGGAGAAGGCGCTCGCGCTCGATCGCGAGCGGACGAACGTCAACGGCGGGGCCATTGCGCTCGGCCATCCTTTGGGGGCGACGGGCACGCGGCTGGTGCTGACGCTGCTTCTGGAGCTGCGTCGCCGTCGAAAACGATACGGACTTGCGAGCGCGTGCATCGGTGGAGGACAAGGCATCGCGCTCATCGTCGAAGCCTTCGCCTAAAGGAGCTGATCTATGCACGATCGAAGACGCTCGAAACGAGATGAACGAGTGCGCCGGCTTTTCATCAGCAGCCTCATTCTCCTCTACTGTTCCATCGGGGCGTTCGCCCAAGCTCAACGATCGCTCTTAGGGGCTCGGCGAACGGACGTGGATGTGACGCGCGACACCACGCTCGATGTCGCGCTTCCGAGCGGATTCGTCCTCTCGGGGAAGATCCTGGTGGACGATCCCCTCTCGGTCATGGGGAGTGCGGTGCTCGCGCGATCCAACGACCGCACCTTCTCCGGAGAGATCACGGTGGATTTTTCCATCGCTGGTCTGACGGCGGCCTATCGGATTGTGCTCCCGGCTGGGAATTATCGGTTGTATTTTCGACGCTTGATCCTCGAGGACTCCGAGGCGGGCGAGGGCGCAGTGTTGCAGGTCGTTTCGGATCTCTCTCGGACGGTCGCGATCACGGCCGATCGCACGCTGGACATCACGCCCCCTCAACTTCCGGGGCTCATCTCCCTTTCGGGTCGGATTACGAGCGCCGGCAGATTTCCCGCGAAAGGTTTCCTCCTCTTTTCTTCTGCTGATGGAAACGTCTCTGCACTGGTGCCATTTGATCCGACATACCGAGCGCGACTTTTGCCCGGATCGTATACGGTCACGGCCTGGATCACCGATCCCGAGAGAGAGGACGCGGATTGGACATCCGTTCGCCTAGGGCAAATTAGCGTGAGCGCCTCGAGCACGCGGGATTTCACGCTCCCGGCAGCGATCGAACTCTCCGGAAGGGTGACGCGAGCGACGGGGTCGCCCGCTGTCCCGGCCCAAGTGATCGCCATCGCGACAGCGGATCTCGCAAAGCTCCCTTCGGATGCCGAGTGGGCTTGTGAGAGTGGGGCGGTGAGGTTTGACCTCCCCGTGGTATCTGCGATGACCCGGATCCCCGAAGAGAGCGCAACGGGTGCGTATCGGCTGTTGCTTGTGCCGGGAACGTATCGGCTGAACGCGGAGGTAGATCTCGATCCCAATGACGAGACGAATCCCAGGCTCAGCTTTTCTTTCCTCGAACGCGCGCTCACGGCGGACACGACGCAGAATTTCACTCTGCCCTCGCTTCCCTCTTTCGTCACCCTCTCGGGACGGATCACCGATCAACGGGGCCAGCCGGTCGCTCGCGCATTCGTCTTCGCTACTACGAGCACGCTCAGTGGAACGCCAAATGCCGCTTTCACCGCAGCGACGGAGGCCGACGCGCAAGGACGATATCGGCTTCGTCTCCTCAGCGGGAGGGCGTACCAAATCACGATTTGTCCGCCGACTCCTTCCCCCACGCTGCCGTCGGGACTGCGCGCCCGTCGGCATTCGTCATTCTGAAAGCCGAAGATCAGCGGAAAGCCTCTCGCCTCCGATCGATCCCGCACCGATCGGAGCGAGGCTGCGTGCACAATGGGAGAAGTCGCGAACGAAGGAGGATAAGGCTATGACGATCCGAACGGTTGGCGTTATCGGTTGTGGCCTCATGGGCTCGGGCATCGCCCAAGTGGCCGCCATGTCCGGATATGAGACACTCGTCTCTGATGTCTCGGAGGAGATCTTGCAAAAAGGCTTCGGTCGCATCGAGGATTCGCTCTCGAAATTCGTCGAGAAGGGGACGATCTCCGCTGAACAGAAACAGCAGACGCTCGCCCGGTTGAAGCGAACCCTTCGCCTGGAGGATTACGCCGACTGCGATATCGTCGTCGAGGCGATCATCGAGAACATTCAAGCGAAGAAGGACCTCTTCGCGCAGTTGGACCGGATCTGTCGACCGGAGACGATCCTGGCGAGCAACACGTCCTCGATCTCGATCACCGAGATGGCGACCGTTCTGACGCCCGAGCGTCAACGGCGATTCCTGGGTTTGCACTTCTTCAATCCCGTGCCCCTGATGAAACTCGTGGAGATCATTCCCTCGCTTTTCACTGATGAGGAGGTTATCACGCGCGCCACGGAATTCGCAAAGAGCTTGGGGAAGACGCCCGTGCGCGCGAAGGACCGCGTGGGATTCATCGTCAATCGGCTCTTGGTCCCGTACCTCATAGATGCCGTGCGCGCGCTTGAAGAAGGCGTCGGGTCCATCGAGGACATTGATGCGGCGATGAAGCTCGGTTGCAATCATCCGATGGGGCCATTCACGCTCTTGGACTTCGTCGGCTTGGATACGACCTATTACATCGCCAATATCATGTACGAGGAGTACAAGGATCCGCGCTTTGCGCCCCCGCCCCTCTTGAAGCAGATGGTGCTCGCCGGATGGCATGGGCGGAAGACGGGACGCGGTTTCTACGACTACACGGATCCGAAGAATCCGAAGCCGATGAAGCTGCGATGAGCGGATCTCGGCCTCGACCCTCCGTGGGCAGAGAGCCGAGACCAATGTCGGCATTGGCGTGGGAAGCAGGTAAGGAGGGCCGTATGGCGTATCAATATCTCCTGTACGAGAAGCGGGAGCGAATCGGCTATGTCACGATCAATCGGCCGGAGAAACTGAATGCCTTGAACGCGGCGACGGTGCACGAGCTATGGACCGTCTTTCACGAGATCGCTCACGACGATGACGTGGGCGTCGTCATCCTGACGGGAGCAGGAGATAAGGCCTTTGTGGCCGGAGCGGACATCGCCGAATTGGCCGAACAAACGCCCATCGGCGGTCGAGCGATGGCTCGCTTCGGGCAACAGTTGCTTTCGTTCATCGAACGGTTGGGGAAACCGGTGATCGCGGCGATCAACGGCTACGCGCTTGGTGGAGGGTGCGAGCTGGCGATGGCGTGCACGATTCGCATCGCCTCGGAGAACGCGAAGCTGGGGCAACCCGAGGTGAAGCTCGGGCTCATCCCCGGCTATGGAGGGACGCAGCGGCTGGCTCGCTTGATCGGAAAGGGGCGCGCATTGGAACTGCTGTTGACGGGCGAGATGATTTCCGCCGAAGAGGCCTATCGGCTCGGTCTGGTGAATCGCGTCACAAGCCGCGAGGAGTTGCTGCCGACGGCTGAGACGATCGCGCGTCAGATCCTCAGTAACGCTCCGTTGGCCGTTCGGTTTTGCTTGGAGGCTGTCACAGCTGGATTGGAAATGCCGTTGGAGGAAGCGCTCCTTCTGGAAGCCACATTGTTCGGGCTCTGTGCCGCGAGTGAGGACTTCCGCGAGGGGACGCGCGCGTTTCTAGAGAAACGGCCGGCTCAATTCAAAGGCCGCTGATCGCTCTTGCTTGACACTTCGGCCGCGAAGAGCGGCGAAGCTCGCGCGCTCACAGGGCGGCGTCGTCCTCTTCCCCAGTCACGATGCTGATGGCTCGCTCGATAGGGGCGATGAAGATCTTCCCATCGCCGGGACGTCCCGTATGCGCAGCTTGTTGAATCGTCCGAGCGATCGTCTCCGCTTCGGCATCGCGGCAGACGATCTCCAACCGGACCTTCGCGCTGAACTGGCGCACGGTCCCGGAAGGGCTCTCGCGCAGAAGTTGAGCCCGCCCGCGACCGAACCCGCGAACCTCAGTGAGCGAGAGCCCGCGCACAGGGAGACGATCCAAGGCCTCAAGGACCCGCTCCACATGCTGGGGTTGAATGAACGCGATGACGCATTTCATAATCCTCGCCACTCGACATGGAGGCTATCGCTCGAACGCTCGCCGTCGAGCAACCAATGCTAGCGCGTCCACCAATAGCTCACAAGCCTTCGCCGCGATGCCAAGAGGGCGGAGAAGCTCGTCAAGTGCTCCTTGACGACCGACCACAAGACTTTGGTATAGTAGAGGCCGCCGAACACATGGGCTTGGGGGGCAGGGCGATGGCGAAGGAATTCGTGCACTTGCACCTGCACACAGACTACAGCCTGCTCGATGGGGCGATTCAAATCGGGGCTCTCGCGCGTCGAATGACGGAGCTGCGGATGCCCGCTGTCGCGATGACCGATCACGGGAATCTCTTCGGGGCGATCTCGTTCTATCACGCCATGAGGGAGGTCGGGGTCACGCCGATCCTCGGGATGGAAGCGTATCTGACGCTCGGCGATCGGCGAGAGCGGTCGGCGGGTCCGGAGAGGACGATCTATCACATCATCTTGCTCGCGCAGAACGAGACGGGGTATCGCAATCTCGTCAAACTCAGTTCGCTCGCCTATCTGGAGGGCTTTCACTACAAACCGCGTCTCGATAAAGAGCTGCTCGCCACATATCATGAGGGGCTTATTGCGCTTTCCTCCTGCCTGTCGGGCGTTCCAGCAGCGCTCGCCCTTCAGGGGAAAATGGATGAGGCCGTGCGTCAGGCTGCCGAGTTTCAAGACATCTTCGGCAAGGGCCACTATTACCTGGAGATTCAGGATCACGGGATTCCGGGACAACGCGACGTCATTCGAATGCTCAATGAGATCTCCAGGAAGACGGGCATTCCGCTCGTGGTCACGAACGATTGCCACTACCTCACGCGCGAGGATGCGCGCGCGCATGACGTGCTCCTCTGCATTGGGACAGGGAAGACGATCAAAGACGCGAACCGGCTGCGCTACCAATCGGACCAGCTCTATGTCAAATCGGCCGAGGAGATGTGGGAGCATTTTGGCACGGAGTTCCCGGAGGCGCTTCGGAACACCGTGCGGATTGCCGCGATGTGCCATTTAGAGCTGCCCAAGCCGCCAGGCATTGGCTATCTGCCCGTCTTCCCCGTTCCGGAGGGGTTCACGACCGAAAGTTATTTCGAGAAGGTCGTGCGGGATGGATTCGCCGAGCGAATGGAGCAATGGCGTGAGAAAGCGGCGCGCGGCGAATTGAAGCATCCCCTCTCGGCCTATGAACAGCGCCTGGAGTACGAGATCGAGACGATCAAGCAGATGGGCTTCGCCGGATATTTCCTCATCGTGTGGGATCTGGTCCGCTACGCGCGGCAACGGGGGATTCCCGTGGGGCCAGGACGAGGGAGCGCCGCCGGGAGTTTGGTCGCGTATTGTTTGCGGATCACCGATGTGGATCCCATCCAGTACGATCTGCTGTTTGAGCGTTTCCTTTCGCCGGCGCGCGTCACGATGCCCGACATTGACATTGATTTTTGCATGCGCGGGCGGCCGGAGGTGATCGCCTATGTGAGTCAGCTCTATGGGCGGGAGAACGTCTGCCAGATCATCACCTTCGGGACGCTCGCCTCGCGAGCCGTCATCAAGGACGTCGGTCGCGCGCTCGACATGAAATATGCCGACGTGGAGAAGGTCGCCTCGCTCATCCCTCCGCCGGTTCGGGGACGGAACGTCAGCATCGAGGAAGCCATCGCGCGGACGCCCGAGCTGCGACAGCTGATCGAGAAGAACCCGCAGGTGCGCGAACTCATTGATCTGGCCCGCCGATTGGAGGGATGCGCGCGCCATGCTTCGATCCACGCGGCGGGCATTGTGATCTCACCTTACCCCCTGCACGACCTTATCCCCGTCTACAAGACGCCCAAGGGCGAGATCACCACGCAATTTGCTCTGGCGGACCTGGAGAAGACGGGGATGCTGAAGATGGACTTCCTCGCTCTGACGACGCTCACGATCATTGACGATTGCGTGAAGATGATCGAGGCGGCGGAAGGACGACGGCTCGATCTCTCGCAGATCCCCCTCGAAGACAAGAAGACGTTGGAGCTTTTCGCCGAGGGCGATACCGATGCCATCTTTCAATTCGAGGGAGAGGGGATTCGGGAATTGTGCCGACGATTGAAGCCCGAATGCTTCGAGGATTTGGTCGCCCTGAACGCCCTCTACCGCCCGGGGCCGCTCGACAGCGGCATGGTGGAGGATTTCATCGAGCGGCGGCAGGGCCGGCGGCGCGTCACTTACGATTTCCCCGAAGCGCGAGAAGTGCTCGAAAGCACCTACGGCATCCCGATCTATCAAGAGCAGGTCATGGCCCTCTTTCAAAAGCTCGCCGGATATTCGCTTGGGGAGGCCGACTTGATTCGTCGCGCGATGGGGAAGAAGAAGCGAGAGGAATTGGATCGCCATCGCGAAGCATTCTTGCAACGGGCGATGGCGCGCGGTCATGACCGGGCGAAATTGGAGAAATTATGGCAGCAACTGGAAGGCTTCGCCGACTACGCGTTCAATAAATCGCACGCGGTGGCTTACAGCTATCTCGCGTACCAGACGGCCTATCTCAAGGCGCACTATCCGACGTATTTTTATGCCGCCGTCCTCTCCAACGAGCTGAACAACACGGATAAGGTTGTGAAGTACATCAACCGGGCGCGCGCGCGCGGCATCGAGATCCTGCCGCCCGATGTGAATCTGAGTCGCGAGGGTTTCACGCCAATAGGGGAGAAGATTCGATTCGGGTTGGCGGCCATCAAGGGGATCGGTCTCTCCACCGTACAAGCGATCATCGCGGCTCGTGAAGCTGGAGGCCCTTTTCGCTCGCTCTTCGATTTCGCCGCGCGCGTGGATCCGCGGGTATTGAACAGGCGCGTCTTGGAGAGCTTGATCAAGGCCGGAGCGTTCGACTCACTGGGAGCCCGTCGTAGCCAACTCTTCGCCGCTATTGATCGCGCGTTGGAGTATGGCGCTCGACGAGGACGCGAGCGCGAGATCGGACAGTTCGGGCTCTTCGCCCCTTCGGCCGAAGGCGGGACGTCCGATTTGGAGCCTCCGCTCCCCGATCTTCCCGAATGGCCATTGGAAGAACGCCTGGCCGGAGAGAAAGAGACCTTGGGCTTTTACGTGACCGGACATCCTCTAGAACGATACGCCGAGGAGATCGCGCTCTACACCGATACGACGACCGAGCAACTCTTCGGCGTCGGCGACTTCAAGGAGGACGCGTCGGATGGCGAACTGTCAGATCCCGAGGCCGAAGAGAAGTCGGACGCCGATAAGGCCCTATCGTCCTCCCATCTCTCGCGACCGCGAGCTCTGAACGGTCGGACCATCACGATCGCGGGCATCGTCACGGCGCTCGCCATCAAGACGACCAAGCGCGGCGATCGCTTCGCCATCTTCACCCTGGAGGATCAATATGGCTCGCTCAAGGTCCTCGTCTGGCCTGAGACGTTCAGCCGAGCGAACGGTCTCTTGCGCGACGATGCCTTGGTGGTCGTGCGCGGCAAGCTCGAACTGGAGGAGAACGCGGCGACACTCGTCGCCGAAGAGATCCTGACACTCGAAGACCTGAAAACGCGCATGACGAAACTGGTGATCATTCGGGTGAAATCCGAGACCGTGACACCAGCGAAAGTGGACCTGCTCTACGGCGTCCTCGATCGTCATCGAGGATCGACCGACGTCCTCTTCGAGGTCGAATGCGCGCGAGGGATTCTGGTGCGGGTCCGACCGAACCCCTTCGTGAAGATCACGCCATCGCCCGAGGCGCTTGCGGAGATTCGGCGGCATCTCGGCAGCTGCGAGATTCGGCTCGTGAACGGGCGTCGGCCGTGAGGTTCGTTGGGCGAACGACCTCGTGCTAGAATGGAGGACGTATGGCGAGGCGGGAAGAATACGAAGCCGTTATCGGGTTGGAGGTTCACGCGCAACTGAAGACGCGCTCGAAGATCTTCTGCTCGTGTTCGACACAGTTCGGGGAGGCGCCGAATCAGAATACCTGCCCCGTTTGCTTAGGGCTTCCGGGCGCGCTTCCCGTCTTAAATCGCGAAGCCGTGCGCATGGCCGCGAAGGCTGCGCTCGCGCTCGGCTGTCGAATCAACCGCGTCTCGGTCTTCTCGCGGAAGAACTACTTCTATCCCGACCTCCCGAAGGGATACCAGATCTCGCAGTACGACCAGCCTTTCTCCGAACACGGCGAGGTGGAGATCGACACGGCCGAGCGGGATGAGCACGGACGCCCCATCGCCTGGCGACGCAAGCGATTTCGCATCCGCCGGTTGCATATCGAAGAGGATGCTGGCAAGTCCATCCACGATGGCATGCCCGATTCGGATCGCATGTCCTATATCGAGTTCAACCGCAGCGGCATTCCGTTGATCGAGATCGTCTCCGAGCCCGACTTTCGCTCCAGCTGGGAGGCCTATGACTACATGCAATATCTGCGGCAGGCGCTCCAGTACGTGGACGTTTGCGAGGGGAACATGGAGGAGGGGAATTTGCGCTGCGACGCTAATGTCTCGGTGCGTCGACGCGGGACGACGACGCTCGGCACGAAAGTCGAGTTGAAGAACTTGAATTCGTTTCGCTTCCTGCAGCGCGCGTTGGAGTATGAGATCAACCGGCAGATCGAAGTCCTCGAAAATGGTGGCGAGATCGTGCAAGAGACGCGCCTGTGGAATGAGGCCGAGGGACGCACATACGTGATGCGCTCGAAGGAAGAGGCCCACGATTACCGCTATTTCCCGGAACCCGATCTCCCTCCGCTCGTCGTGAGCGAGGATTGGATCGAGGAGATTCGGCGCGAGCTGCCCGAGTTGCCGAACCATCGGAAATGGCGCTTCATGCAACACTACGGCCTTTCGATCGAGGACGCGGCGACGCTGACGAGCACGCGCGCGCTGGCCGATTATTATGAAGCCGTCGTGCGCGAGACGGGCGATGCGCGCGCGTCGGCCAATTGGATCTTGAGCGAACTGATGGGGTTGGCGAAAGCGGCTGGCATCGAGCCCTTCGCTTCTCCGGTCACGCCCTCGAAGCTCGCCGGGCTGATTCGCTTGATCGCCGAGGGGACGATCAGCGGCAAGATCGCCAAGACCGTTCTCGACGAGATGTTCCGCACCGGACAATCGGCCGAGGTCATTGTGCGAGAGAAGGGACTGGTGCAGATCACTGATCCCGCACATCTGGAGTCTGTCATCCGACGCGTTTTGGAGGCCAACGCTGCCTACGTCGAACAATATCGCGCGGGGAAAGAGAAACTCTTCGGCTACTTCGTCGGCCAGGTGATGCGAGAGACACAAGGGCGGGCGAATCCGCAGCTCGTCAACGATCTCCTTCGTAAGCTCTTGACGGAAGGGTGAGCGACGCCGTGGCTTCAGCCGTCGCCTCTCCAGAGACTGACTACGGCAGCCGCGCCAGACGAAAGAGGACGATCGCTCCCATGCCCAACTTCACGAGATCGAGCAACGTATACGCCGCATGCAGGCGCCGGAAGCGCGCGAAGTCCGGCGGCGGTGGATCACGCGGGACGAAGTCCAGCCGACGCCCGATCGCCATGACCTCCGGGGTGAGATAGAGGACGGCGACGAGAACGATGGCGATCATGACCAGGACTAATCCCTGCGCGATGCGATCGTGAATTCCCCCTCCCCAGAGTCCGACGAGGACGACGAGCGCCAGAAACAATTGACTCCATCCCCAAACCTGGAAGTAGAAGCGATTCATCTCCGAAGCGAGATGGCGCAAGAGCGTGCGGGCCTCGGCCGCTCCCAATCGCTCGATATATCGCGCGAGTTCCGGCTGCCCGGAAGCCGCACGCAGGACGCGCTCTACCGCGCGAAAATTCTGGGTGGCGACGAACGCGATGGCGAGGCTCCCCATGAGCCAAGCCCCAAGCGTGGCGATGATGAGCGTCTTCATCTGCACCACTTATACCGGCCAAGCTTCGAGCCGATAGGCCATGTCCCAGAACATCCATTCGTAGCGGCTCGTCGTCAGGAAATGGCGCCGCATCGCCTCCTGCTCTTCCGCTGAGAACGCAAGCGCCAAGCGATCGGTCAGCTCCAAAACGGCGCGCACGATCTCAGCAAATTCCTCGCTCGCGTAGGTGCGAATCCATCGCGCGTAGAGCGGATCGGGCGAGCCGCGAGCTTCGAGCGCCTTCCCCACCTCCCAATAGATCCAGTAGCATGGGAGCACGGCCGCCACGCCCTCATGGAACGGTCGTCCATAAGCGACCGCGAGGAGATAGCTCGTGTACGCGAGATTGGTCGGCGCCAAGGGCGTCGCGCGCACGACCTCCTCGGAGAGTCCCAGATCACAGAAGAAGCTCTCATGCAATGCGCGTTCGACGCGCAGGGCTCCGGCCGCGTGTTCGTTGAACAGGATGATCTCCTCCTCGCGTGGTGCCTTGGCCGCGATGATCGAGAGGGCTCGCGCGAACTCCCTCAGATAGAGCGCGTCCTGAACGACGTAGAACTCGAACCGCGTGCGCTCCAACGTCCCTTCGGTCAAGCCCGCGAAGAATGGATGCGCCAGAATCGCCTGAAAAATCGTCGCGACCTCGCTCCAAAGACGTTCGGTGAAGGTCTCGCGCCGCTCCACCATTGTCCTCCTCGACGAATCACACCTCGATCTCGATGTCCTCCCCTTGCACGCGCACGGGATAGCACGTGACGCCGTGCGTCGCTGGAGGCGAGAGGACCTCACCGGTCGAAATACGGAAGCGCGCGCCGTGCCACGGGCATACGACGATCTCTCCTTCGAGGGTCCCCTCGGAGAGGGGCCCCCCTCGATGCGGACACACATCGTCAATGGCATGAAACGTCCCATTCAGGTTGAAGAGGGCGATGCGCCGTCCCTCGATCTCGACGAGCCGCGCCTCGCCCGGAGCCACTTCGCTCACTCGCGCGACTTTGACGAATTGTCCCATAGGCTGCCTCCCTCGCCGAGAGTGAAGGGGAAATCATAGGCGACTTCTTCGCCCCTTTCAACCGGTGTGCTAGGATAAGAGCGCATGGACGTCCACGCGGGTGATCGGACAGCGGGGCTCACAGCACTTGCGGAGCGCACGATCCGGGGAGCTGGAGCCATGCTCCTCCGGCACGCCATCACGGTGCCGCTGCGCCTATTGGCGAACATCCTCTTGGCGCGGCAGCTCGCGCCGATGGATTTCGGCGCTTACGCCATCGCGACTTTCTTCGTCTCCACGGCGGCGCTCTTCACTGATTTCGGACTGACGGCGGCGCTGATTCAGAAACGCGATCCGCCGACTCTCGTCGAGTTGCGCACGACGTTCACAGTGCGATTCCTCCTGGCCGTGAGCTTGGTCCTGCTGCTTCTCGGAGCGAACGCGCCCATCGCCACCATCTTCCGCTTGAGCGAGGCCTCGCGGCACGTCATTCCATGGTTGGCGCTCGTTCTGCCGATCGGCGTTCTCGGCTCGATCTCTCTGATGCTGCTGGAACGGGCGCTCGCCTATCCGCGCCTGGCCTGGATCGAGATCACGACGCTCCTGATCTTTCACCTCACGGCCCTCGCCTTGGCTTATAGTGGTTTCGGCGTCTGGAGCTTCGTAGGAGCGGCTCTGGCGAGCGAGAGCGCGCGCGCCGGTTTTCTGCTGGCGGTGGCTCGATGGCCGTTCGGATTCGCCCTGGATCGCACCGCGCTACGCGCTTCGATCCGATTCGGAGCGCCCTTTCAAGTGGGGACGTGGACATCGCTTCTACGCGACCACATCGCTTCGCTCTTGGCTGGACCACTCTTCGGCCCGCGCGCTGTGGGGTTCTTGAATTGGGCACATGGAGTGGCCTATCACGTCAGTCAAGCGTTCACGGAAGCCCTCGGCCGCGTGAGCTTCCCCTCTCTCTCGCGCGCGCAAGAGGATCGCGAGGCATTCGGCCAGATGCTTGAGAAGATGCTGCGAGCGCTAATGCTCCTGACGACGCCCCTGCTCGCGGTAGCGGCGGGATTGATCCCTTGGATCGTGGCCTTCCTCTACACGGAGAAATGGGCGCCGGCCATTCCGGCCTTCTATGGTTTCGCTGTGCGGATGCTCGGCGGCACGCTGACGACGCCGCTGATTGCAGCGCTCAACGCCCGGGGACGTCCGCGCGAGGCCTTGAAGATCCTCATTGTGTGGACGGTGAGCGATTGGGTGGCGGCGCTGCTACTGACATCGCGTTATGGATTCACGGGCGTGGCCATGGCTTATGGCGTGAGCGTTTGGGTTCCAGTGCTCTGGCTCATCCGGGCGCTCGCGACCACGGCATCGGTGAACTTGGCCTATGCGCTTGTTCGCCCGATGGGAGCAGGAGTGATGACGTTCGTTCTGCTCCGCGTGCTCGCTGAACGCGCAGTGAGCGGTCTGGCCTCGCTTTTGGCGTTCGTCGCTCTCGGGCTATTCCTGTATGCGGCGTCTCTGCTCCTCCTCGAACGAAAGGCGCTGCTGGTGGAGATGCGCGCGAGCCTCCCCCTGCTTCTTCGAGCGATGCGCGGAACAGCCTATGTCGAGAGCGAACGTCGGCGATGAACGCAGCCAGCAAAAGCGCCGGACCCGCGCAGCGACGTGCTGGCGCGACGCCGATTATCTTCTCATGCGCGCGCTCTTGGCGGATCTCCGCGAGTGTCGAGCATGGGCGCGAGGTCGTCTCTTGGACATCGGCTGCGGGAATCAACCGTATCGCGAGCTTTTCGCTCCGATGATCCAGGAATACGTGGGGTTGGATCGCAATTGGCAGGAGCATCTCCCCGATGTCATAGGCGACGCCCTGCGACTGCCCTTTCCCGCAGAGACATTCGATACTGTCCTCATGCTCCAAGTGCTCGAGCATTTGCCGGATCCCTCGGGCGCGATGAGCGAGGTTTGGCGCGTGCTCAAGCGCGGGGGGCGAGTGATCCTCACGGCTCCACAATATTGGCGCGTGCATGAGGAGCCGCACGATTACTATCGCTTCACGCGCTTCGGCCTCGTTCATTTGGCGCAGCAAAACGGGTTGCGCGTCCTCTGGATGAAGGCACAAGGGGGAGCCTGGACGCTCGCTGGCCAAGCGCTCGCCAACGCGCTCAGCTCACGCCGCGGATTACATCGGCTGATGCCACTGGCGAACCTCTTCTTTCGCGCGTGCGAACGCCTCTGGCCGGATGCTGGAGATCCGATCAACCATCTCCTGGTGGCGGAGAAATAGGCGTCCTTCGCAAAGCCATTTCGGTCAATCACGAGATCCCGACCGACGGAGACGACTCCTCCGAGAGATGGACGATCTCCCCCTCGCGCACGACGAGTCGAGGTGAGAGGTTCGCGTCCAAGACGAGCACATCGGCTTTCTTTCCGGGCTGGAGAGTGCCGACGGTCTCCGCCACGCCGAGCACGCGCGCCGGCACGAGCGTCGCCATGCGCATCGCATCCGGCAATGGGACGCCCCACTGCACGAGATGACGCACGGCATCCAGCAGTGTGATGACCGATCCGGCCAGAGCGCCGGCCGCATTTTCAGTTCGTCCGTTCACGACGCGAATCGTTTCTCCCCAAATCTCGTACTGGCCGTCTCCTAAACCGGCAGCCGCGATGGCGTCGCTGATCAGGGCGAGGCGCTCCGCGCCCGCGACCTTTCTCACCAACGCGACCATGCGCCGATCGAGATGATGACCATCAGCGATCAGATCGAGCGTGACGCTCTCGTCGAGCAAAGCCCATCCAACGACGCCAAGCTGCCGATGATGCAACGGCGCGAGCGCGTTCGGAAAATGAGTGATGTGCGTGACCCCAAGCTTGGCAGCCGCTTCGCACACCTCGAACGGCGCTTCGCTATGACCGATTGCGAGACGAAACCCGCGCCGTCGCAATTCCTCGATGAGCGGGAACCCTCCTTCGATCTCGGGCGCGAGCGTCATCATCCGGACGAAGGGACGCGCCGGTATATCCCACGCCAGCAAATCCTCCACATCTCGAAGGGACCGAAACGTCCGGAAGTAGCGCGGATTCAGCGCGCCAGGCCGACGCGGATTGACGAAAGGCCCCTCGAAGTGCACGCCGAGGATGAGCGCCGCCGCGGGATCTCGATCCTGTTCCGACGCGTACTCGATCAGCGTCTCACGCGCGCGAGCATACTGCGCGGGATCGGCCGGGACAGTCGTGGGAAGGAATCGCGTCACGCCATGCCGCAGCAGGAAACGCGCCCACCGGTGCAGATCATCGGCCGTCGCCGTGAGCACATCCACGCCCGCAGAACCGTGGATGTGAAGATCCACCATCCCCGGTGCCACAAAGTGCCCACTCACATCGAATTGCTCGTCCGCGGAAGGCAACTCCTCAGCCGCAGAGACTTCGACGATCGTATCTCCCTGAATCAACACCCATCCCGGCTCCAGAAGACGATCCGGAAGTACGAGACGACCGCCGTGAAGCAAGATGCGCCGTGACGTCCGCATAGCGTGCCATTTTAGGCCGGTTTCCGCTAAAATGCTATTCGGACGCAGCACCATGAGCCGCGGGAAGAAGAAGGAAGCGATCTTGCGCCTCTGCCAGGAGATGGCCTGGAGAGAGATCGGCGAGAGGGAATTGGTCCATCTGAAGGCGCGGCTGCGCCAAGAGTTGGGCGACGCGGAGTGCCCTTCGGACGGATACATCGTGGAGGTCCTTCGCGATGCTGGATATCGGGTCTCCCTGAGCGGGCCGTTCACCACGCCCGTGTTTGAAGAGGAATATGCCCGCCAGTTCGAGGGGGTCTTGAAATTCGATACGCTGGAACGTGCGGAGCAATCGTTGCGAGAGCTGAGTCGTCTCTATCGCCATTTCAGGGAGCGCGGCGACGGAAGAGGGATCGCCTATGCGCGAGCGTTGGCGCGGCTTGGATGGCGACGAGCCCGTGCGGCTGCGCGCCGCGCGAAGGAAGAGCGAGCGCGCGTCGTCAAAGAGGAGATCGCCGAATGGTTCGCGCTCTGGGCTTCCTCTCCGGAGACCTTCGAGATTTGGGTGGAGCTGAGGAAGCAGACTCCCGATTTTCGGCGACGATTCGGTCTGGAATGGACCGAGCCGCAACGGGAAGCCGTCGCCGCTGAAAGATCGCTCGAAGGGAAATCTGTGGCTCTCGCTGCTGAGGGCCACGAGCGCACGAGCCTTGCGTGAGGAGGGTGTGTGAAGATTCGAGCCGTCGTTTTGACGATCAGCGATAGCGCGGCACGCGGTGAGCGCGAGGATCAGTCTGGCCCGGCGCTCGTCGAAGAGTTACAACGTCTGGGCGCGGAGATCGTCGCCGCTGAGATCTTGCCCGATGATCGGCCGATGATCGCCCGACGCCTCGTGGACTACGCCGAGCGCGCTGACGTGAACCTCATCCTCACGACAGGCGGAACAGGGCTTTCGCCGCGGGATCAGACGCCGGAGGCGACCCGCGAGGTCATCGAGCGCGAGGTCCCAGGGATTCCGGAAGCCATTCGCTTGAGAGGCGTTCTCGAAAGCACACCGTTCGCGATGCTCTCGCGAGGGATCGCGGGCATCCGCGCGGGCACGCTCATCATCAACTTGCCGGGGAGCGTTCGCGGCGCGCGCGAAGGGTTCGCCGTGATCCGTGGCGTTCT
Organism: Blastocatellia bacterium; assembly: GCA_025055075.1. Taxonomy (NCBI): domain Bacteria; kingdom Pseudomonadati; phylum Acidobacteriota; class Blastocatellia; species Blastocatellia bacterium. The sequence goes on along the minus strand of JANWYV010000001.1, from coordinate 17,736 downwards.
TCGGCACGCCTTGGAGACGTTGACCGGAGAAGCCACGCACGACGATCTCGCGCCGCATCGAAGGGGAGAAGGAGCATGAACGAGCGGAAAGGTTGGCCGTCATCGCGCGTGCGGGCTTTTTGGCGCCGCCGTCCGATCATCTCGCTGCTGCTACTGGCGGCGCTGAGCGGCGGTCTCTCTGGCGCCCTTGTCGCCTACGCGCTCGACCACTCCGAATACGCTCTCATGGTCGCCCAGCTCAGCGATTACCAAGCGAGCGTCCTCTCGCGCGTTTATGCCGATGATGGCCGGACCGTCATCGGCGAGTTCTATCTGGAACGCCGCCTGCCACTCTCCTATTTCGAAATCCCTCCACACGTCCGCCATGCCTTCATCGCCATCGAGGATGCGCGCTTCTATGAGCACACGGGGATTGATCCGATTCGTATCCTCGGTGCCTTCATCGCGAATCTCCGCGCCGGTGAGACCGTGCAAGGCGGCTCGACGATCACGCAACAATTGGCCAAGATGCTCTTCCTGAATCCGGAGCGGACGTACTCGCGGAAACTGAAGGAGGCGCTGCTGGCGCTCCTCATCGAGCGGTATTACACGAAGGAGCAGATCATCGAGCTGTATTGCAACCAGATCTATCTCGGCGGCAACGCCTATGGGGTCGAAGCGGCGGCTCAGTACTATTTCGGGAAATCGGCCCGGGAGCTGACGCTCGAAGAGGCAGCGCTTTTGGCGGCGCTCCCCAAAGCGCCACAACTCTACTCGCCCGTGACGCGCCCACAGGCGGCGCTCGCTCGCCGGAATCTCGTCCTGGAGAAGATGGCCGAGGAGGGATACATCTCCCGCGAGGTGGCGCGTGCGGCGATGGCTCGTCCCATTCGGCTGGCCGAGGGCAATCGCTTCTCCAATGCCCGCTCGCCGTACGCCTATTTCGTCGAAGAAGTGCGGCGATACCTGGAGGAGAAATATGGGACGCGGCGCACGCATGCCGGAGGATTGCAGGTCTACACCACGCTAGACGCTCGCGCGCAACGCGCAGCCGTCCGTGCTGTGCGCAACGGGCTGCATGCGTACGATCGCCGTCATGGCTGGCGCGGTCCGACGGAGAATGTCCTCGATCAAGGCAAGGATCTGACCACATATCGCCATCCGGATTGGGAGGGGGGATTCGAGATCGGCGAATACTATCCGGGATTGGTCCTCTCGGTCGCCGCGGGAGAAGCAGTGGTGCGCGTGGGGCCATATACAGCGCGCGTGACCCAACGCGATGCGCCGTGGGGACGCCCTCTGTCACAGCTCGTGCGTCCGGGAGACCTCACCATCGTCCAGGTGCAGAGCCTCGATGAGCAGACGAAGACGATGCGGGTCACCCTCTTGCAAATGCCCGAGGTTCAGGGCGCATTGGTCGCGCTGGAGATTCCTTCTGGCGAGATCAAAGCGATGGTCGGCGGATATGACTTCACCCGCATGCGCTTCAATCACGCCACGCAGGGCCTACGACAGACGGGCTCGGCGTTCAAGCCGTTCATCTATGCGGCGGCCGTGGAGGCTGGACTGACGCCGGACGATCGCGTCTTGGATGCGCCGCTGCAGATTGGGGAGTGGGCCCCCTCGAATTACGATCACACGTTCAAAGGCTCGATCACCATCGCGCAAGCTGTCGCGGAATCGCGCAACGTTCCCGCCGTGCGCATCCTGCAACGCATCGGCATCGCGCGGGCCGTCCGCATGGTCGAACGCTTGGGTCTCCCGAACCCGATGGCGCCCTTCCTCCCCTCAGCTCTCGGCGCGACTGAGGAACCTTTGCTGGCCATGACAGCCGCGTACGCGATCTTCGCCAACCAAGGCCGACGCGTCGTCCCTCACATGATCCGTCGCGTCGTGGATCGCGATGGGCGCGAATTGGAGCGATGGGAAGCGCCGCCGCCGGAACAGGTGCTCGATCCATACGTGGCTTCGACGATGGTGCGCTTGCTACAAGGCGTCGTGAACGGCGGCACGGCGGCTCGCATCCGCGCCTACGCAGAATTCCAAGAGTGGCCTATTGCGGGCAAGACCGGAACGGTGAACGACTTCACCGACGCATGGTTCATCGGCTTCACCCCGACGGTATGCACGGGCGTGTGGATTGGCTTCAGCGATCGGAAGCGCAGCCTCGGTCCGAAGGAGACGGGTTCGGTCGCCGCATTGCCCATCTGGATTGACTTCATGCGCGAGTATCTCAAGGACAAGACGCCCACAGCGTTCGAGCTGATCATGGAAATGCCCGAATGGATTCGAGCAGCGCGAGAGCAGACCGAGCGAGAGGTGCGCGAGGCGCTGGGGATTCGCGAGCTTCCTGCAGTCGCCCCTTCCCCTCTCCCCTCGCTGATAGCTGAGCCCACCGGTCCGCCCGATCGCCAAGGCGAACCAACCCTCAAGGAGAAGATCCCCGATCTCATTCTCAAGCCGCTGCAGGAACCCGTTGAACCGCCACCGGAAGACCCGAAGAAGAGACGTCCGGGCCGATTTGGGGAATTGCGGCCTTGATCAAACTTTCAGCTTATCGAGATAGACGCGCACGGCGAGTTTGGCGAAACGCCAGAGTTGGTCGAAGCGAAGCGCACCGTTCTCCCCTCGAAGCAGACGGTTCAATAGCGCCGCGCGAAGCTGGCGGGCCTCGCGCTTGAAGAAGTACTCCCGCGCGAAGGGGCGGGCCACGTCAATGAAGTTGAATTCCGGATCAATGGCAATCCCGATCCCCTCCAGCTCCATCAGAGCGCGGATCATATACGTGAAGCGCGTGGGGATGCGGAAGGGATATTCGTAGACCACCTCGGCCAGGTCGTAGGTCAGCTCCTTGAATTTGATCTCGCTCAGCTTCAGCCCGAGGTACTCGCGGAATAACTCCTCGACCAGGGGACGAATGAGGCGCGGGTCCACCTTCGGATCGAGAAAGCCCAGTTTGATGAGATCCTCCACCAAGCCCGAGACGTCGCGGTTCACGATGTGGAAGAAGGCCTCGATCATCAAGCTTTGCAGCCGCGCATCAATGCGCCCCGTCATGCCGAAATCGAAGAAGGCCAAGCGTCCATCCGGCATGACGCGCAAATTCCCCGGATGCGGATCGGCGTGAAAGAATCCGTCCTCGAGGAATTGCTTGAGATACGTGCGCGCTAGGAGCCGATGGAGGTGCGCGGGAGAGAATCCGCGTCGCCGCAGTTCCTCCACGTCGGTCACCTTCACGCCGTGAATGTACTCCATGGTGAGGACGCGCTCGGTCGTATAGGCCCAGTAAATCTTCGGGACGTAGACGTCCCGCCATCGTCGGAAATTCTCGCGGAATTGCTCGGCATGCCGCGCTTCCTGGCGATAATTCATCTCCTCGAAGATGGTGACGGCGAACTCATCCAACACGCCCGTCCAATCCACGCCGCGAAAGAGCTGAGGGTATCGCTTGAGGAAGCGGGCGATGCGTCGAAGGATCATCAGGTCCACGTGGATCGCCTCGCGCAAGCGGGGACGTTGGACTTTGATGGCGACCTCCTCGCCTGAAGGCAGCCGTCCGTAGTAGACCTGACCGAGACTGGCGGAAGCGATCGGTTCCCAATTGATGAAGGCGAAGAGTCGCTCGGCGGGGGCGCCGAGTTCTTCCTCCAAGATGCGCGCCGCCTCCGCTTGGGGGAATGGCGGAACCTCGTCTTGCAACCGCGTCAGCTCCTGGATGTACGGCAGCGGCAGAAGATCGGCGCGGGTGGCTAAGGCTTGGCCGATCTTAATGAACGTGGGGCCGAGCTTCACCAGCCGATTCCGCAGCCACACGGCCTGCGCGCGTAAGCGTTCCTCGCGCTGAAGGACCCCTTGCGCGAGGAAGCGGCGCGCGAGCCATCGCAACACGCGCCGAAAGCGACCGCGCACCTTGTGTGGATCACACGCCGCGAGGGCGTCCAGATAGAGATAGGCGGCGAAGAAGAGGGCGACCGTCAGAATTTCCACCGCGCGCCACCATCCGCGCCAGCCGAGCGAATGTCCTCGTTCGACGCTCGGCCCCTCAGCGCGCGACGCGCGCGTCGGTTCTTCCCTCGCCCGCGGCGCGAGTTCCTTCCGGCTCGTCCCGTCCGTTCGCGACCATCTTCGAAGCACGCGGCCATGTCCTCCTGATGCGTTGAAAGAAGCTCTCAAGTATAGCCTGAAAATCGCTGGCGAGCATCCCGATCGGCGATCCCATTGGCTTTTCGCGCACTCCCCCCTATAATTCTGCGGGGGAGCGAAAAAGCCGTGCGGAAGGAGAGATGACGACGCATGGAATGCTTGAGGAAAGATGATCTCCACGCCGACGGCCTGACCTGGACGGAGGTGCCGGAACCGGAGGTCGGACATGGGGAGGTGAAGATCAAAGTCCTGGCGGCCTCCGTCTGCGGCACCGATAAGAGCATTTATCTGAGCACGCAGAATCCGGCCATCATCGAAGAGATGCAGCGGTATCTGGATCGACCGGAGGCTTACCGCCCCATCATCATCGGTCACGAATTCTGTGGCATCGTCGAAGAAGTCGGAGAGGACGCGGAAGCGCTCCAGACTCTCGGCCTGCGTTCGGACCTCGTCGTGGAACGGGGCGACTACGTTACGGCGGAGATGCACATTCCTTGCGGTCACTGCGCGCTCTGCCGAATGGGAAATGAGCACATCTGCGTGAACGTGCGCGTGAAGGGCGTGCATCTGGACGGCTGCTACGCGCAATATGTCGTCGTGCCCCGTCGGAATGTGATCCTGCTTGGCAAGCGCGGCGATCTCTCGGAGATCCCGCCGCGGCTGGGTGCGTTCCTGGATGCTCTGGGGAACGCCGTGCACACGATTCAGATGGCTGAAGTGAGCGGCAAAAGCGTCGCGATCCTGGGGCTTGGGCCCCTCGGGTTGATGGCGACGCTGTTGGCGCGCATCTACGGCGCCACGCGCATCTATGTCACGGAGAAGGTGGACGTCGAGCATCGCTTCGAGCTGGCCCGAGCCTTCGGCGCGGATTTCTGCTTCGACGTCGCCCATTCGGTAGCCGATCTGTATCGCGAGGTGCGCCGTCTGGAGAAGGAAGCCCAGGGCGTGGACGTCGTTCTGGAGATGTCCGGCGCTCCATCAGCCTATCGCGATGCGTTCGAGCTGGTGCGCAATGGTGGGATGGTCGTCCTGTTGGGGATTCCGAAGGAACCCGTCCTCTTCGATTTCGCTAACTTCGTCGTGTGGAAGGGCGTCACGATCAAGGGGATCTTCGGCCGGCGCCTATTTGATACATGGGAGACGATGCTGAAGCTGCTGCGGAGCGATCGGTTGGGCCTCAAGGAGAAGTTGGGATGGCTCGTCGCCCCGCGCGCGTATCGCTTGAGCGAATATGAGGAAGCGTTTCAGACACTACTCGCCGGCCACGCCATGAAGCTCATCTTCACGCCGAATCCGAGCGATTTCGCCGGGTGAACGGCCGTCGGAAATATCCTGAGGAGGGAGCTATGGCCACCATCCGCGAACTCTACGCACTCATCGCCCGCGAGATCGAACAGATCAAGATGAGCAAGACGTACAAATTCGAGGTCCCGATCGAGAGCGAGCAAGATGGCGTCGTGCGCGTGGATGGGCGCGAGGTCGTGATGCTCGCCTCGAACAATTATCTGGGTCTCTCCAATCACCCGAAGGTCAAAGAAGCGGCGTTGCGCGGCCTTTGCGAATACGGTTATGGGTTGGCCTCGGTTCGCTTCATCTGCGGCACGCAGAAGATTCACCTGGAGCTGGAGCAGAAGATCGCCGAATTCGTCGGTTGCGAGGATGCCGTGCTGCATTCCTCCTGCTTCGCGGCGAACGAAGCGTTCTTCGCCGGATTGCTGGCGAACGATTTCGGCCTCACGGATTATCGAGACGTCATCTACAGCGATCAGCTCAATCATGCGAGCATCATTGACGGCATTCGCCTCTGCCGCATCATCACTCGCACGACCGAGGCGAAGGTCTATGCGCATCGCAATGTCGCGCAGCTGCGAGAGATGCTGGAGGCCGATGAGAAAGCGGGGTACCGGATCAAGATCATCGCCACCGATGGCGTCTTCTCTATGGAAGGTGATCTGGCACCGCTCCCGGAATTGATTGCGCTCGCGCGGCAGCACAATGCACTCCTCTTCGTGGATGACTCTCACGCGACAGGCGTGCTCGGTCCACGTGGGCGAGGAACGGCGGAAGAGCTGGGCGTCTTCGGGCAGGTAGACGTCATCACGGGGACGTTCGGTAAGGCGCTCGGCGGCGCTTGTGGAGGATTCATTGCTGGCAAGCGCGAATTGATCGAGCTGCTGCGGCAGAAGTCACGCCCCTACACGTTCTCCAACACAATGCCCCCGGCCGTCGTCATGGGCTCGATCGAAGCGCTGAACCTCCTGATGACCGATACCTCGCTCGTCGAGCGCTTGCATGAGAACACGGCCTATTTCCGCCGAGAGATCAAGAACCTCGGCTACACGATCCTGGAGGGCACGCATCCCATCGTCCCGATCATGCTCGGCGAGGCGGCGCTCGCCATGGACATGAGCGTGGAATTGCTCAAGGAGGGCGTGTACATCAAAGGGCTGTGGTATCCGGTCGTGCCGAAAGGGGAAGCGCGATTGCGGGCGCAGATCTCGGCCGCGCATACGCGCGAGCATTTGGACCGCGCGCTGGAGGCGTTCCAAAAGGTCGGTCGGCGCTTTGGAGTGATCCCGTGAGGCCAGGAAGGCGCGGAGGGCACGCGCCCTCCGCGCGAAGATTCATTTCTGTGGGAGCCGTGGTTCCTTCAACTCCCCCTCCTCGGTCAACGAACGCAGGAAGGCCAAGAGCGCTTGTCGTTCCTCGGGAGTGATCTTCGCCGGCTTCAAATTCGCGCGATCGAGCCACGGATTTGGTTTCCCGCCGGCCAACATGATGTCCACGGCCTCTTCGAGCGTCGCCACGCTCCCATCGTGAAAATACGGGGCCGATCGAGCCACATCCCGCAGGGTGGGCGTCTTGAAAGCGCCGCGATCTCGATCCTGCTTGGTGACGTTGTACCGCCCGAGGTCGGGATTCGGCTTATCCATGCCGATCCCCACGTTATGATACTGCAGATCCGTGAAGAGCAAACCATCGTGACAATTCGTGCACCCGATCCGCTGGAAGATCTCCCACCCGCGCTTCGCTTCCTCACTGATCGCGTTCTCATCGCCCGCGCGCCAACGATCCCAGGCCGTGTTCCCGCCGATGATCGTGCGCGTATAAGCGGCCAGAGCTTTGACGATGGCATCCGGCGTAGCGTCGGTGCCGAAGACTTTTCGGAATTGCCGCCGATACCCCTCGATCTGATTCAACTTGGCCGCCACCTCTTCGGGCTTGGCGCTCATGTTCCCTCCGGTCCACGCCGCAAAGATCTGTCTCTCCAATGTCGGCGCCCGTCCGTCCCAGTAGAATTCATGATGGTAGCCAATGTTCCAAAGCGTCGGACTGTTGCGCGGGAGCCGCTTGCCAAGCGCCCCGAGGGATGTGGGCAATCCGTCGCTCAATCCCTTCTCGTTGAGATGGCACGAGTAGCAAGAGCGCGATTCATCAGCGCTCAATCGCTTGTCGAAGAAGAGCTGGCGACCGAGCGCCACCTTCTCCGGCGTCATCGGATTATCCGGCGGGATCTTCATCTCCTCGTAGCCCTGAAGCCCCTCCGGCAGAGGTAAAATCTCAGGCTCGAATTCCGCCTCTCCGGATCGCCATTGATAGACGATCACGCCGACAACGATGATCCCCACGACGGCGATCAGACTACCGATCCATTTTCGTCCCATACGTCCTCCTCCCCGAGAGATCCGCGCTCCTCGGTGCGTGCGAGGCCTTCCCCCTTCAGAAGAGGGAGACCTTGATGCGCAGGAATCGCCCCGGATTCTGTCGGAAGTCGTAGATCAATCGGACCAACTCCGACGAGAGCGCGTTCAGGTTGTTGTAGAGCTGACGATCGTGCAACAGAGCGCCGAACGTCCCCTCGCCGTTGTCCATCCGTTCAGTGATGTTCTTGAGATTGGTGATCGTCGCCTTGGTCTCCTCGTGCAGCGTCGGATCATTGATCAACCGTCCGATCGTCCCCTCGCCGCGCTCGATGCGCGCCGCGATCACATCTATGCGCGCGGCAATTTCATCCAGGCGAGTCATCGTGCGATCCAGTTTCTCATATACCTCCGGCTCGCGAATGAGTCGAGCAATCGTCCCCTGCCCTTCGCGCAAATCGCGGGTGAGCTGCTCCAGCCGCGTCAACGTTCGCCTCAGGTCGGTGTAGAGAGTGGGATCGTTGATGAGCTTCCCGATCGTGCCTTCCCCTTCCCGAATGCGACGAACCAATTCCTGCGCTTCGAGGACCGTGCGATCAATGTCCTGATAGAGCTTCGGGTCGCGGATGAGCTTGCCGAGCGTTCCCTGCCCCTCGTTGATCCCCGCGACCAAGCGCTTGATCTGCTCGGCTGTATCGGCCAAGTCGGCGACGAGGGGATCCACGCCGGAGATGATCTTCCGAATGTTCGTCCCCGGCGTGCTTCGCAAGTAGGCGCCGCTCTGAATCGGAGCCCCGTGCTTGGTCCCCGGAGTGATCTCCACGACCTTATCGCCCAGAAGCCCGATCGAGCCCAACGTCACGACCGAGTCCGAACGGATGCGCTCGCGGGCGATCCTCGGATCCACGCGCATGATGATCTCGATGGTGTTCGGATCTTCAGGCCGATCGGGAAGCTCCGGCGCAAAGCGAACCTCCTTCACATTTCCGATCCGGTATCCGGCCAGTCGGACTTCGTTCCCCGGGATGAGCCCGTCCACCTCCGCGACGCGCGCCTTGACGATGAACTCCTCCTCGAAGAGCGCGATCCCTCCACTGGCCGTCAAGATCATGAAGATCAGGAACACCAGGGATGCGAGCACGAGGATTCCCACTTTCAGATCGGCGAGCGTCACTTTCTTCCGTGTGGCCATAGCACGCCTCCTCGTTCGAGGCCTGGCGCGAGCGTCCCTACAGGAGGAGACGCCGCGCGAGACCTCCGAAGCTTGCTCTCCCGCTCACTGGCCCGGCGGCAAGAAGATCTGCAAAGCTCGCGTGATGAAGAAATCAGCGACCAAGATCAAGATCGAAGCCACGACGACCGATTGCGTCGTCGAACGCCCCACGCCCACCGTCCCTCCCCTCGTCTTCAGCCCACTGCGGCACCCGACGACGGCGATGATGAAGCCAAAGATGAGCGCCTTGATCAAGCTTCCGATTAGATCGTTGAGCTTGAAGGCTTCCTTGGCCGAGCTGATGTACTGCGCGTACGGCAATCCAAGCAGCGAGATGGCGACGACCAATCCCCCTCCCGTCCCCACGATGATCGAGATCACCGTCAGCGCGGGGACCATCACCAGTAGCGCGACCATACGCGGCATGACGAGCTTGCGGATGGGATCCGTCCCCAACGCTCGCATGGCATCAATCTGATCGCTGACGAGCATCGAGCCCAACTCCGCGGCGATCCCAGATCCGACGCGCCCGGCGACCATGAGCGATGTCAGCACCGGCCCCAATTCTCGCACCAGCGACGTCGCGACCAGCCGCCCCGTGAACCCCTTGGCTCCAAGCGAAGCCATCGTCGTGCCCGTCTGCAACGCCAGCACAGCCCCGGTGAAGAATCCCGTCAGCAATACGATGACGAGACTCCCGACGCCGATCAGATCCATCTGATTGATGATCTCGCGGAAATAGCGGGGACGGGTGAAGAGCGAGCGAAACGCCCGCCAAGCCATGAGCGTGGATTCCTGGAGTTCGTACAGGATGAGCGTGATCGCGTTCATCAGCGACTTAGAAATATCGCCGATGGCCGCGCGCAGCGTCAAGGACGGCGAATCGAAGTTCGAGGCGTCGGGGATGGAGAGAGCTTCCCCAGCGTCCGCACCTTGAAGGAGCGTTTCGATTGACAAAATCAGCGTGTCACGCCATCATTGTGCGGAGCACTGGTCGCGGAGGGAAAGGCGATGATCGTGAACTGCTTCCGAAAAGCTCTATCCCGCATCGTAACAGCAAGTTTTGCTGTCACAATCCTCCTGACGGGATCTTCGGTGTCGGTCTCGGTTCAACATGCGAAGGCAGCCGCTCAGGCACCTATCTTTGGTCCCTACGAGCAAGTGAGGCAACACGCTCATGCCTACTGCGTTCAGTATTTACAGGGCGGAGATGCGCGCGCTTATCTAATGTGCTTGCAGCAGTTCGCTGCATATTACTGCTCCGGCATTTCGGACTTTCTCGTCGGGCTCTGGTGCACGGCGGCGGCAACGACTCCATACCCAGCTCCCGGTCAACGCCTGCTCACCGCCCGAAGTTATCGCGTGGAGGTTACCGGAGGATGGCATAGAGATCGGGATCCCCAAACTGGAGTGCTCGTGAGCGAAAGACCGCTTCCTCCGGCTTTAGCCTATACCCTCGAGCGGCAGCCCAACGGCCTGTATCTCAGTACAGTGTACGAACTGACTTCAGGGCAGGTGGCAAATCGGTTTTGGGTCAACGATCGGTGCGAGATCACCGATGCAGGGGGCCAGCCGATTATAGACTTTCTACCTTGCCCGTTGTTTCCGAACAAGCCCTACCTCGTGACGCTCATCCCGCCACCCCAACCGCACTTCCCACCACAGGGACAAGTTTTCAGTCCCGGGCGGCTCTTGGATGATTTCGATGGAGACGGTATCGTGGAGATCGGATACCTGCATACCTCGGGTTCTGGAGGACGGAGTTTCACTTCAGGCAGTGCCACAGCCTTTGGGTATGAGCCCGACACGCGAGCCATAAAGTTCGAGTACAGGATGGCTGCTCGCGAGAGCGACAGTCCGGCCACCACGTATTTCGTAGAGCGCCTCTATCGCTTCAGGGCACAAAGCGCACCGTGACGGAGGAGCCCATTTTCGGACATCGAGGCTGCGTGCCTCACGATCCGCGTCTGAGCCGCTCGCGGAGTCGTTCCTCGCGCTGACGCAGCTCGCGCCGCATACGTCGGATGGTCAGCTCTTCATTTTGAATTTCGCGGAACTTCGCCAATTGCTCCGGAGTCAGGACCTGCCGGAATTCTAGCTCCACTTGCGTCTCCAAGCGGAGGAGAGCGGCTTGCCGTTCCAAGAACTCGCGCAAGGCGTGCTCGACGCGTTGCGGATCGAGCGTCTCGCCGTAGATCGCTTCGCGCAGGGCATCCCGACGCTCTTCGACGGCTTGACGCAGCTCCAGCAGTTGCGCCGCATAACGCCGACGAATCTCGCGGACGCGCTGCTGCTGCGCTTGGCTCAAGTTGAGCAAGCGAAGGATCGCCAATCGGGTCAGGACGATCTGTCTCAGCGGCTCCTGCGAGCCGACGACGGGCGCCGCACTCGGAACGCCTGCTCTCCGTAGGGGAGCTGGCGGCTGATCGCTCTGTTGCGCGATCGCTCCTCCCCATGTCCCGAGGAGAAGGAGAAGGACGAAAACCTGCGATCTCATCCGTTCACCTCCGATTCCCCCGCGATCCGAGCGCGCGCGGCCAATGCGCTGGAGACCGCGAGGATCTTTTCAGTTCCCATCGTTTCCGGGGAAGAAGAGATCGGCAAACGTCAATGCACCATACCGGCGCTGTTCCAGTTCGTTCAGCATTGAAGCCCATTGGGTTCGTTGCCGCTCTTCCCAATCTCTGAGGAATTCGGCCAAGGCCGCGCGTTGTTCCCGGCGCAAGTGTTCAGTTAACTCGCGCACACTCACGGCGAGCGCCTCCTGTTGGCGCCGCTCGGTGTCGCGAAGGACGGCCTCAAGAAGCTGTCTTATCTGTTGACGCTCCCGCGAGGACATCTCCGAGGAAGGCGTGGGTGCCAGAATGCGGGATGGGAAGAGACTAGCGCTGAACCGGAAGCCGCCTCCGGGCATCCATTCCACCTGAATGTTGAAGAGCGCCAGCAACAGAAGGGCTGTCGCGCCACCCAGCAGCACGCGCCCCCAAGTTGGCATCGTGAGCAAGAGCTGATGCACGGCTTGTCGGAAACGAGGCCGCGCGGCTCCCCGTTCCAATTCCACTGAAGCGTGCGGCGCCGATGCGATCCGCCACTCGGCGAGCGCTCGACGCACGCGCCCGAAATCGCGCAGGTCTCGCGCGCACCGCGCGCAGGTCTTCACGTGCGCCTCGAACGCTGAGGCGTCCTCAGCGCTCAACTCCTGGTAGAGATATCCAATGAGCTTTTCGCTCATCTCGCACATGGTGGATGGTGTCTTCTCCTCGTTCATAGCCTCTTGCTCCTCGTTCACAAGGCATCCTTCAACCACTCCAATCGTTTCCGCAAATGATCCAGTCCAGCATACAATCGCGTCTTGGCCGTGCTCACCGGAATGTCGAGGATCTCGGCGATCTCCTCGAAAGTCAGCCCCTCGTACTCCTTCAGGATGAGGACCTGCCGCATCTCGATGGGCAAGGCGTGCACAGCCCGGCGGACACGCTCGGCGACTTGCTTTCTGTGGATCTGGCCGAGCACCCGCTCCTCTGTGGTGACCCCATCAGCTTCCTCCAAAGGAAGGGGCTCAACGCGACGTTCCCGAAGCCGATCGTAACAGCAATTGAGCGCGATGCGATAGAGCCACGACGAGAATCGCGCGCGCCCGCGAAATTGATGCAGTTTTCGGAACGCCGCCAGGAACGTCTCTTGCGTCACCTCGCGCGCGTCCTCCGGATGCCCGAGCAAGCGCATGGCGAGGCGATAGATGCGATCTTCCCATCGTTTCACAAGCGCTTCGAAGGCCTCGGCCTCTCCATTGCGCACTCGCTCGACGATGCATTCATCGCTGAGTTCCACGTCTTCGGCTCCGCTCCCCTCTATTATCCGCGAGGCATTTCGCATGGAAAAGTCCATGGCGTGATCCCTAGCTCTCACGACGCTTCCCACTTGCCGATCTCCGACTGGATCCACATCTCCTTAGACGGAACGCCGACGAAGAAAGCCTGAAAAATATGCTCGCCCAAGCCTCGATCCCCTTCCCATCCTCGCCTATAATATCGTCTTCATGGCGACAGGGACTTTCGTGGGAAGGAGCGAAGCTATGCCTCACTGGAAGCGCCACGTTGTCCTGCTGCTCGTGTTCCTCAGTTTGGGAGCGGGGATTCGACCATCGGCGACCCTCCCGCTTCCACCAGCGGCGGCGATGGAGAGCATCACGCCGGCCGAATTACGCAGTCACGTGGAATTCCTGGCCTCGGACGAACTGGGCGGGCGCTACGTGGCGAGCGACTCGATCCATATCGCCGCACGCTATCTGGCCTCTCGATTGCGAAGCTATGGCTTTCGCGGCGGCGCTGCCGACGGCTCGTTCTTCCAAGCGTTCGACATCGTCGTGAGGCGCCTGCTCCCGGATCAAACCGCGCTGGAGATGACCACGCCTGCGGGGAAACGGACGTATGCGTACGGGACGGACTTCGTCATCTTTGGTGGAACGGGGCCAGTGGACCTTCAGGCGGAATTGGTCTTCGTGCGATTCGGCGTCTCGCTCCCCGAGTGGGGATACGACGATTATGCGAAGGTGAACGTGAGCGGGAAGATCGCTGTCGCTCTACTGGGCGGCCTTCCATCGCTCGCGCGAGAGGGACGCGCCCTGACTGCGCAAGACTATCCCGTCCAACGCAAGATCGAAGCCGCGCGAGCGCGCGGAGCGGCTGGTCTTCTCTTCCTCCGCGATACGCCGGGCGCTGGCGGCGTGCGGGGATTTCGGGGAGCAGGTCTTGCACCGCGTATCGCGCTCGCAGAAGAGGATGCTCGTATGGCGTCCTCCTTCCCCGTTCTCGTGGCCGATACCCGCCTGACGGAGGATGTGCTGGGCGCGCTCGGCCTCACGCTCGAACGTCTCGCGACGTCTCCGGAGATCCCGGCTTCACGGCCACTGGGGCTCACGGCTTCGGTACGAATCACGTTTGAGACCCATCGCCAACAGGCGGCCAATGTCATCGGCATCTTAGACGGTGCCGATCCCGAGCGGCGGAACGAATATGTCCTGCTGAGCGCCCATTACGATCATTTGCAGACGCGCGACGGACAGATCTACAATGGCGCCGACGACGATGCTTCCGGAACGGCGACTGTGCTCGAAATCGCTCAAGCGTTCACGATCGGCGAACGGCCCAAGCGCTCGATCCTCGTCATCTTCCACACGGCTGAGGAAGTGGGCCTGCTCGGGTCGAAATATTTCGTCACGCACCCCACGGTCCCCTTGACTGCCATCGTCGCCAATCTCAACCTAGACATGGTGGGACGCAGTCGCGCGCCTAACGACACGAATCCCGCAAATCGCGAGCTGTCCGATGCCAATACCATCTATCTGATCGGTTCGGACAAACTCAGCCGAGAACTGCACGAGTTGAGCGAGCAAACGAATCGCGACACCGAACGTTTCATCCTCGACTATCGATACAATCGCGAGGATCATCCGCAGCGGCTTTACTATCGGAGCGATCACTACAACTATGCGCAGAAGGGCATCCCCGTCATCTTCTACTTCACTGGCCTGCATGAGGACTATCATCGGCCGACGGACGACACGGAGAAGCTCGATTTCGAGAAGATGGCTCGGATCGGGCGGCTCGTCTTCGCGACGGCCTGGCGCATCGCGAATCGGGAGCATCGGCTCCGAGTAGATCAACCCATGGATGGGGCGCGAACGAATTGATCGCCTCTTGGTCCGACGAGGGCTCGCCGAGACGCGCGAGCGCGCGCAAGCGCTCATCCTCGCCGGACAAGTCTTCGTGGATGGTCGATGCGTGGATAAGCCGGGGAAATGCGTCCCCGAAGAGTCGCGCATCGAGGTCCACGGCCCTCCGCTTCGATATGTCAGCCGCGGGGGTCTGAAGCTCGAAGCCGCGTTGCACGCGTTCGGGGTGGATGTCTCGGGACTCCTCTGCTTGGATATTGGCGCTTCGACCGGAGGATTCACCGATTGTCTCCTGCAGCATGGCGCTCGCTGTGTCTACGCGGTGGACGTCGGACGGGGACAACTTGATTGGAAGCTGCGTCAGGACCCGCGCGTCGTCGTTCGCGAGGGCGTCAATGCGCGGTATTTGAAGCCTGAGGATTTCCCTGTGCGGTTCGATCTCATCACCATTGATGTCTCGTTCATCTCGCTAACGAAGGTCCTGCCGGCAATGGTTCCCCTTCTGAAGTCCTCGGGCGCCATCCTCGCCTTGATCAAACCACAGTTTGAGGTCGGTCGTAGGGAAGTCGGCCGAGGGGGGATCGTGAGAGACCCAGCGAAGCATCAGCGCGTCATCGAAGCAATACGTCGCTTCGCCGAGCAGGAGTTGGCGCTTCGCTGCTTAGGCGTGATCGAATCGCCGCTCCTCGGGAGTGAGGGGAACAAGGAATTCTTCATCTACCTGCGGCGCGTGACCGAGGACTGAGCGCTCACCGGCGCCGAACGCGCCACGCTCCACGTCCATGCGTGAACGCGAAAAGGTACGGAGCGCCCCTGACGCGTCCGATCGCCAACGCCTCGGTCACGACGTTGGCGAAACCGGTGTTCTCGACCGCCCAAGAGAGGCCGCCATTCGCGGACACGAAGACGCCCAAATCTGTTCCGATGTAGAGCCGCTGCGGATCATCCGGATCCACGACGAGGACGTGCACGGGGAGATCGGGCAAGCGTCCAGCTCCCCGTCCATCGAGATCGCGCCAGGTCGCCCCACCATCAGTGCTCTTCCACACGTGCGTTCCACCGAAGGTCGAATAGGTCGCGTATACGATACGAGGATTCGTGGGATCAAACGCCAAGGAGGAGACGAACCCCGCGCGTGGGCGCGCCGAGGCCCATGCCGTCGTCGCCTTCGCTCGGAGGGCATCCGTGGTACGCAAGATATAGCCGTCGCTCATGCCCGCGACAACGATGTTCGGATTGGTCGGCGCGATAGCGATCGCCGTGACCGAGCCATTGCCCGGCGTCAAGCGACTCGCGCGCTCCCACGTCTCCGCACCATTGTTCGTGCGCCAGAGGTAATATCCCCCCGTCCACAGCCGTTGTGGATTGCTGGGGTCCATGGCCAGAGGCGCGATGAATTCAAAGCCTTCGTCCTCGATCCCGCGCGTCGCTGAGCGAAAGGAGAAACCTCCGTCGCCCGATTTCGCGATGTCTCCAAACGGATTCGTCGCATACAGGACATTGGGATTCTGGGGATCCACGGCCACGTATCCGCCATCGCCGCCGAGGATCTCCACCCACGCGTTCGCGCCTCGCCAATCGCTGCCCAGAAGCGTTCCATTATCCTGAGTCCCTCCGAAGTATGTCTCCCCGTCCGGCAGCGGCATGCCATGATAGAACTGCGTCACGCCGTAATTATTGTTGAGCGATTGCCATCGGACGCTACTGCTTGGCCGACAGGCAGCCGTAGATCCCCGAGCGACCGGCGCGCGCGCGTCCTCGGTGCGAAAGATCCCTCCATCCGTTCCCACGAACATCGTCCGATTTATCACCCCATCGTACTGCGGATGAAAGACGATGACGTGATGATCGGCGTGCACATACTGCGGATGATTCGGCTCCACCCACCAATACGACGCCAGTCCCCATGTCCGCCCCCCATCATCCGAGCGGAACAGATCAATCCCCCCCACCCACACGCGCTCGGGATCGCGGGGATCAACAGCGATCACGTTGTCATACCACCCCTGATTGATCCATTCGCTGGAGCCGAAACCACATTCGCTCAAGAACGCATAGACCGGATTCGAGAGCAAGACCGTATGCAGCTTATTGGCATCCGTCTGGCGCACGCGCGCCTCCCAAGTGCCGGGATCGCCGCTTCGCGTCGAACGATATATAGCGTGCAGCCCGTACTGATAATTCCCCTCGACGAGGCTGGCCGCCAGGGCATAGATGACATTCGGATTCGAGGGCGCGATCGCAAGGGAAGTGCGTCCCATTCCTGGTTCTGAGAGGACCAAAGTCCAATTCTGGCCTCCTTCGGCTCGCGCGTTCCGATAGACGGCCGCGCGGGAGAAATTCCCGCAGGAAGCAAAGAGATAGTCCGTCGGTTGATCCGTTCGAAGCGCCAGGTCAAGGCAGCCATCGCTCCCTCCAGCCGCTAAAACGCGCTGCCAGGTTCGCCCACCGTCGGTCGAACGCCACACGCCCGTGCGCGTCGCCGCATAGAGGCGTCGGGGATCGTTCGGGCTGATGATGAGATCGTTCACATAATAGAAGTTCACGTTCCTCGTGCTCGCCAAATGCTCCCACGTACGCCCACCGTCGGTTGTCAGGAAAATGCCCGCTCCGCGCACGGCATCGTAGTTGAAATACCCCTCGCCTGTTCCGGCATAGATGACCTCGGGATTCCGTGGATCCATGGCGAGCGCCGAGACGGCCAGATTCGGGAGGAGATCGTTCAAGGGCACCCACATTTGCCCCCCATCGGTCGTCTTCCATACGCCGCCCGAGACACCGGCGGCATACATGATACGCGGATTCGCGGGATGGATGAGCAAAGCGCGCGTGCGTCCACCGACATTCCCTGGCCCAAGGGGTTCCCACGAACCGAGAACCGAGAGCGCCACATATTCGCCCCATAGCGCCATCTCGCGCCGCGACGGCAAGCTCACGCCCAGCGCCGTCGCATACCGTGGCATTTCATCCATGCGCCGAAGTGCTTCTAGATATTTCTCCACGGGAAGGGCCGTCATCCCCGGCGGCAGGCGCTTCCGCGCATAAAACTGCTGCGCTTCTGAAGGGCGGTCGTATCGCGCGCTCTC